>CALBTA010000074.1 GCA_937967755.1 uncultured Planctomycetaceae bacterium
CTTTCACCCTATTTGACGCTTTGTTTTGGAGAGAGAACGATGAAAACCACGACCACCTTCGCCGCTGTGATGATTGTTGCTTCCGTTGCTGCCGCCGCTTTCGCTCAAGGGCGAAACGACGCCATGATGGTCCGCCTGGAAGATCAGCCGGAAACCCGCCTGACGCTTCGCCCGACGGTGAGCCGTTCGGACTACCTGGGTCTGGCGGTTCAGTCGTCTTACTCGGGCCGCGGCTTGAAAGTTCACTCGACCGAATTCGGCAGTGCGGCCGCAACGTTTGGCCTGGAGCAAGGCGATATCATCGTCGGAGCGGGCGGCGACTTTGTCGATACGATGGCCGACTTGGAAAACGCCTTCCGCGTCAGCGGCGGCAACGTCGAAGTCACTGTGAAAGATATCAACACCGGCCGCTGGTTGACCGGCACGATGAAGCGCGGCAGCGGTTCGGGCCGCATCAACAACGCGGTGGCCTATGTGCCGGGCTTGGGTGTTGAGGTCGAAATCTTGAACGCCGGCGGATACAAAATCACCCGCGTCGAAGGCGGATCGGTCGCCGACCAGATCAACCTGACCGCCGGCGATGTGATCTTGAAGGTCAACGGAGTGAAGATCGAGAACGTGCGAAACCCCAGCACGACATTCGCCCGCTCGTTCACGATGATCTACAACGACCGCGAAACGGGCCTGCGTTACTCGCTGGAGCGGAACGTTTGGCGAGACTAATATTGCTGTAGCAGGCACACTCCGTGTGCCGTCCGCAGTAAAAGAGTTCGTTCACAAACAGTTGCGGCACACGGAGTGTGCCTACTACCATCGCAAGCGGCGTTCTTCCCCGGAAGGACGCCGCTTTTTCGATTTCTTGTTCGACCTGATACACTTGAAGGAACTGTTCGGGAACTTGAACTTGTGACACCATCGTCGGAGGCGGTCATGCGAAGCTCGATATGTGGTCTGCTTTTCTGTTTCGTATTCGGCCCGTTGGCGACGCTTTCCCTCGCCGAAACGCTGGACATCAAGAACACTGGCGAAGATCCGATCACCATCGAATTTCACCGGCGGGGAGCCAAGGAAGAACCGAACATTCCGTTGCCGCTGAAAGCTGGCGAACAACGCAAGATGCGCCCGCAGGAGGACGCGTTCTACGGCTGGTTCATTACCGATCACAACGACACCACCCACCGCATTGGTTACCGCCGTATGCGCGGGTTGGCAGTGAAACACCCCGGCGCGGTCATTGAAATTCGCCCGCAAGTGGAAGAGGTCGAAGCGGAGAAGACGTTCGTGGTCATGGTTCCTGTCACGAGGCAAATCATCGACGAAAGCGGCGAAACGGTGACCGTCACCGAATTGGTGGCCGAAACCCGGACGAGTGTAGTCCGATTCAACGAAGTCACCAGCTTCCAAATCGTGCTGACCAAAGAGGATGCCGAAGACATCCCACTGCCGTTTCGCAAGTTTGCCAAAGAACCGCCGGTGTCAGAGTAGAACAATTGTCTCAATTGTTCCCGCGACCAAGGTCGCTGACGATTGGAACAATTGAGGACAATTGTTCTACATAGGCACCTACCGCGACCAATCAATCATTTGGCCATCGTCGCGATGGAGAAACTTGTCCCACAGATCGGGCGTGATTTCCGGGCCGAACAGGTGCACGCTGCCGTCGGCCAGGCCGACGATGGCTTGTAGCGGAACGACGTTGGCTGCGCTGGGATCGGCACCGTCGCTGACCCGTTGCAACTGGTCGATCGAAATGTCGCGCGGCTCGGCCCAGTGGATGTCGCTGTTGGCGATTTCGATAACCAAGATCGTGTTGGATGTTCCATCACGAATATGGGCCGGGCTGATTCCGCCGCGAAATCCACTTTCTTCTTTCGTAGGCGGAAAGATCGTGTCTTCGCCGACGACCACTGCGAAACTGGTGTTCTGCCCGTGGTTGGAAAGCCGCGGGCTTTGATAGTTCTGCATCGTCAGGCTGGCGACCGCCTGGTTCTCGGGTGCATCCCACGGCTTGTCGAAATGGTATTGATCGTAAACGTACCCTTGCTCCAAATAGGGCAAGATCGCCACCCGCCAACTATGCACCGGTTCGCCCTCTCCGCGTGAACCAGCGGATGCTGGAAAGTGGCCAAACATCATTTGGTACTGCAGCATCGCCAAGCCAAGTTGCTTCATGTTGTTCTGCGACTGCTCGAACCGCTTGCCCTGCATCACCAGAAAAAATATCCCACCACCCACGACCAGCACGAATCCGCCCGCCAGCACGCCAGCGATAAGGCAGCCGATTAGCAGGCCGTTATTTTTTCGTTGGGGCTTGAGTTGTGATGGTTCGCTCATGAAAGACCTCCGTCGAGACAGACGTTAGCGAAGATGTCAATTTACTACAGACTCATCCGTAGGTCCGCCCTGCCATCAGCGGGCCTTCATTTTACCGACATCACCTGGTCAATGCCTTCGCCACCAATGCGATATCCCCAGCCGAAACATCCAAATGTGTCACCGCGCGGACGAGTGGGCCGTCGAAGGGTAGCATCAGCACGCCCCGTTCGGCCAGGCGGTTCACGTATTCTTCGGCCGTTCCCAACGCAGGATCAACGCGGAAGATTACGATGTTCGTATCGACGGCGCTGGTGTGCAGCGTCAAGCCGTCGGTTCGGCGAATCGCATCGGCCAGCGCCTGGGCGTTGGCGTGATCCTCTGCGAGGCGTTCCACGTGATGTTCCAGAGCGTACAACGCCCCGGCGGCGATGATGCCGGCTTGCCGCATGCCGCCGCCGAATAGTTTGCGGTGCCACTGGGCGGTCGCGATCAACTCTTCGCTGCCGGCCAGCGCGGAACCAACGGGTGCGCCCAGCCCTTTGCTGAAGCAAACGCTGACCGTATCGAAGTGCTGCGCCCACTCGCTGGCAGGAATGCCCGATGACACCACCGCGTTGAACAGGCGCGCTCCGTCAAGGTGTGTCGCCAAGCCATGCTCGCGAGCCCAGGAAGTCATCTCCACAACGCCATCGTAAGGCAGCACCCGGCCGGCCCCGCGGTTGTGCGTGTTCTCCAGGCAAAGCAACCGCGTCCGCACGCAATGTTCGTCTGTGAAACGGATCAAATCGCGCACGTCGTCGAGTGTCAGCAAATTTTCTTTCGCCTTCACCGCCCGCACCGCCAGGCTGGAAAGCTGCGCGTAGCCGCCCTGCTCGTAGTTGAAAATGTGGCAACCTTCTTCGCAAATGAACTCATCGCCAGGCCGGCAGTGCAGCCGCAGCCCGACCTGGTTGGTCATCGTGCCCGAGGGCATAAAAATGGCCGCCGGCTTGCCAAGCATCTCGGCGATGCGATCCTGCAGCCGGGCGACGGTCGGATCGACATCGACCACGTCGTCGCCCACTTCAGCCTCGGCCATCGCCCGCCGCATCTCGGCTGTCGGGCGGGTGACGGTATCACTGCGAAGGTCGATCATGAGTACTGGTTCCAATCGCTAGTAGCGGAATTTGCAAAAATTCCGCGGATAGCGGGAATTCTCGCGAATTCCGCTACAGTGCAACTTCGTCCTACGCTAGAGCATAAACTGTTTCACAACAACAACTTGCGCACCATTCCTCGATTCGGGAACAAATCGACGCTTGAAATCGTCTAACATCCAACGGATCGATCCACCCCTGCCACCCGCTTTCGGAAATGCCTGCCATGACCATCGCTCGACGTTATCTAACCGCAATTTCTGCCGCATTTCTAGCCGTGCTGTTTTCTTCCACGGTCTTCGGCCAAGGCTTCCTGCTGCCCGACGCCGCCGACGAAGCGTTCCCGATGCCGCGCTGCGTCATCGCCCCATGGCCAGAGCCCTTCCCGCTGCCGCACCCGCAACCGGTCGAGCGGTCTTACAAACTCAAAGAACTGGCGATGGACGTTGCGTTGAAGGACCAAATCGCCAAGGTCGCCGTTTCGCAAACGTTTGTGAACACGGGCAACGTTCAAATCGAAGCGTCTTTCGTCTTTCCGCTGCCGCACGACGGGGCGATTGATTCGCTGACCTTCATGGTCGACGGCAAAGAGTTCAAGGGCAAGCTGCTCGACGCTGACGAAGCCCGCACGATTTATCAAAGTTACGTGCAACGCAACATCGACCCGGCGCTGATGGAATGGATCGGCGGCGGCATGTTCAAGACCAGCGTCTTCCCGATCCCGCCTGGGAAAGAACGCAAGGTGACGATGAATTACACGCAGCTATGCAGCCGCGAGGGTGGCGTGACCGAGATGGTTTTCCCGCTGCGGGCGGCGCAATACACCGACAAGCCGGTTGAGAACGTCAAGCTGGAAGTACAACTCACCAGCACGCAGAATTTGAAGAACGTCTACAGCCCGTCGCACCCGATGCAAATGCAGCGGACCGACAACAAACAGGCGAAGCTGATTTATGAAGGTTCGAACGAAGTTCCGCATTCCGATTTCCGCTTGCTGTACGACGTGGGCGACCGGGCGGTGGGGGCCAGCGTGCTGTCGTACCGCCCTGACGAGAACGAGGATGGCTACTACCTGATGCTCGTCAGCCCGGAGATCAAGGAGAAGAAAACCGACATCGCCCGCAAGACGGTGATTTTCGTCGTCGATCGCAGCGGCAGCATGAGCGGCAAGAAGATCGAGCAAGCCAAAGGCGCGCTCAAATTCGTGCTGAACAACCTGAACGAAGGCGACCTGTTCAACATCGTTGCTTACGACCGCATCGTCGAAAGCTTCCAGCCCGAATTGCAAAAGTACGACGCGACCACCCGCGACGCGGCGGTGAAGTGGGTCGACGGGATGTACGCCGGCGGCAGCACGAACATTGATGAAGCTTTGGAGACAGCGTTCTCGCAGATAAAGGACGACACAACGCCCAGCTACATGATCTTCCTGACCGACGGCATGCCGACCGCTGGCGAGACCAAGGCCCCGGCCATTGTCGCCAACGCCACCAAACGGAACACCGCCCGCACGCGCGTGTTTTCGTTCGGCGTCGGTTACGACGTGAACAGCAAACTGCTGGAACGGCTATCGCGCGACTGCTTCGGCAAAAGCGATTACGTTCGCCCCGACGACGACATCGAAGTGGCGGTCAGCCAGCTTTACCAGAAAATCGGTTCGCCCGTTTTGACGAACGTGGCGATCGATTGGGAAATGCCCGACCACAAGGTGGAAGAGGGCAGTGTCGTCAACCGCGTCTATCCGCAACAGGCGTACGATTTGTTCCAAGGCGAGCAACTGGTGATGGTCGGCCGTTACCGCCAGGCCGATTCAGGCAAGGTGACCATCAGCGGCGCAGTCGGCGGCGAGAAGCAAACGTTCGACTTCCAGGCCAGCCTGGTCGAGAAGTCAACCGACGAGGCCAACGCCTACATCGAAAAGCTGTGGGCGACACGCCGCGTTGGGCAGATCATTGATGAGATCGATCTGGTCGGGAAGAACGAAGAGTTGATCGAAGAGTTGGTTGCGCTTTCCAAACAGCACGGCATCATGACCCCTTACACGGCGTTCCTGGCGGAAGAAGAAGGGGCCAAGCTGGCCGGCCCGGAAGTTCACCGTAGGGCCGCGGCTGAGCTTGACGCCCTCGACGCGGTCAGCGGAGCCGGCGGCTTCGCCCAACGCGACTTCAAAGCCGAACTTCAGCAAGCCAACACCGCACCCGCACCCGCCGCGGCGAAGTTCCGCGCCGCCGATGATGACAAGGAAGTCGTCGTCAACACTGTGAAGTCCGTTGGCACGAAGACATTCTTCTACCGTGGAGAGCGGTGGGTCGATTCGTCCGTCGATGAAGCGCAACTGGCCAAGGCCACGAAGGTGAAACGTTTCAGCAAAGAATACTTTGACCTCGTCAACAAGCATGGTAGCGGTGCTGCTAAGTACCTGGCCATCGAAGGCAAAGTTGTGCTGCAGCTTGACGACGTCGTTTACGAATTCTAGGCCGACAGTCGCTTTTCGCCTCACGAAAAGTAGCCATTCGCTGAGCGAACAACGACAATCTGCAACGCATCAAAATTGCGCAATGCATCATCGCATCACAGCTCGATGATGCGTTGTCATTCGCGAAGAAACGTCTCTTGGACAAGGCCGCGCGCGTTGGTATAACCACCTCGCTTTGACGCACTGCTAGGGCGCGTTCGCCGCCAGTCGTGGGCTACTTTGCCGTAGGGTGGGCACTCTTGCCCGGCCCACAACGGGCAAGAGTGCCCGTGCTACATCAAAG
>CALBTA010000075.1 GCA_937967755.1 uncultured Planctomycetaceae bacterium
TTCCCGGAAGCCAACGAATGCTGCACTGCCTGACGCAGTATTACGCCGCGACCGATGGCGATGCCGACCCGCGGTGGTTTGTCAACGTCGCGCTGGGGCGTCAGTCTTCCCCGCGCGAAGCGGAAGTTGCCGATTCCGGCGTCGCACCAGCTTCGGCCACCAAGGCGTTGCCGCCGACCATTGGCGAAATCATCACCCAGCTTCGCGAATATTCCCGCCCGGGCGAAACAGGCTGGGACGGAGTTGCCGACCGCGAAGAGCAGGCCCGTCAGGCGCTCGCCAGCGCCGCTTCGCTGGACCTGCGCGCTGTAACGCCGCGGCAAGCCGATCACGTCGCGCTGGCAGCGGCCGCCGTTTCGCACCGCCTGCTGCGCTATCGGTTGCAAGCCGCGGGCAACAACGATCAGCGGTACGCCGTCCACGGCCGCGAAGATGCCGACGGGGTGAACTGGACGCTTCGCCGCGACATTAAGCAATTCGGCGACGACGCGTTGGTGCTCAAGAAAATCGCTCGCCACGCGCCGAAGAACCAAGACCTGCTGCTGCGAACGCAACTTCAAAACCTCCGCCTGGTCGCCCGTTTCTATGCGTTCATCGACGCCAACTGGAGCGTCACTGGCGGAACGAAGCAAGCGTTCGAGCAAACCCGCGACGCCTATGCCGACGCGCTGCCCGCTTCGCAAAGCACGTTGGCTATAGAGATTCGCCGCACCGGGTTGAATGATTTGGCGCGCCGGCTGCGCAGCGATGGCAGCCCGAAGCTGGAAGACATCTCGCCCGAGCGGCCGCGCCTGCTGCCGCTGCGGCGGGACAACGCATTCTTGGTGAACGTCGATCGCGAAGTCCGCGACGCCGACCGCCGGTTGGCCATCCGGCAAGTGCAACCGGCGTGCGTTCGTTTTTCCAACGGCAGCGGTACATGCATTTCGCCCGACGGGTTGATCCTGACCGCCGGCCACGTCGCGAAGACCCCGGGCCGGAAGTTGTCGGTCGCTTTCCCCGATGGCAAGGTGTACGTGGCGAAGTGTACCGCGGTCAGCGATTTTCTGGACCTGGCCGTGCTGAAGATCGACGGAGCCAACGATTTGCCTTACGCCCCGCTCTCGCCAAAGCCGGCGGAAGTCGGCACTTGGATTTGTGCCATCGGCCAGCCCGGTTCGCGAACGCCCTCGGGCGAGGCGACCGGCTACGGGGCGTTCCATGTTTCGACCGGGCAAATCCGCGGCTTCAAGCGCAACCGCCTGGGCGATCAGTCGCTGGGCGGCGTGAAGCACGACGCCTGGACCTACTGGGGCCACAGCGGCTGCCCGCTGTTCAACGCCGACGGCGAAATTGTCGCCATCCACAACAGTTGGGATTCCACCACCGCCATGCGTCACGGCGTAACCCACGAGGCGATCATGTATTTCCTTAAGGAAGCCAAGGCCGAATTCGCGTTGGCCGAATAGGCTGAGCGAATTTGCGCAGGGTCGAATGCCCGGGCATCTTTTTTGATGCCACGCGAACCGAAGCTGTTGATGCCGCCAGTGCCATGTAACCGCCCACCGTCGTCGACCATTTGCTTCCTTTCCGCAGGATGCACCTTACCCGCCGGTTTGTTTCCGGTCTCGGTTCTTCAACACCGTAGCGGTAGCGGTAAGCTGCCAGCTTGCGCGCTGAACCGTTCCTCTTCTATTGCCAGACGCAGCTCGCTTCCATACCGCGATCAAAATTGAACCGGAACAGTCCACAAGCCGGCAGCTTGGGACTACGTGCGGATCGACAGCGATTAGTAAACATATAAGTACCCCACATGTGTTCATTACTCTAACTTGCCCCAGGCTGTCAAGCGATTGGTGCACTTTTCCGCGCGGAACTCCAGAAACTTTTCCCCGAGACAGACAGTCGTCCGGCGCTACTTGAGGCTCCGCGATAGACGCCGCCTACGCATTCGCCCTTGACTGTCTGCCGTCCAGCATGCCCTTCTGGCGGCCCGTTGTTAACGGTGGGGACCCGTTCGTGGCTGCAAAAAGCCGGGCCTGCAAGAGCCAGTTGTTCACCACTGCGGTTAGCAGGCGATTGGTATACGGACTCCTGCCAGGTCCGCTGGCAGGCTCGAAATCACCGCCCGGCGATTTGACGCGGCGCGCCCATCCGCCGATACTGTTGGCGCTTCAGCAGATGACAATTTGAACCCGATTGCGGAGAGATTCTACTCATGACCCGATCCCGCCTCTTTATTTGGGCGATCCTAGCCGCCAGCCTGTTGGCAATTGCCGCGCCACTGGAAACAAGCCCCGCCGCCGCTGCCGAGCGGCCCAACGTGATCCTGGTCATCACCGACGATCAGGGTTACGGCGATGTCGGCGCGCACGGTAATTCGATGATCAACACGCCGAATTTGGATGCGCTGCATAAGCAAAGCCTGCGGCTGACGAATTACCACGTCGACCCGACCTGTTCGCCCACGCGCAGCGCGCTGATGACCGGGCGCTACAGCAGCCGCACCGGCGTTTGGCACACCATCATGGGGCGTTCGATCATGGCGGCTGAGGAGACCACGATCGCCGAGGTCTTCGCCGACGCCGGCTATCGCACCGGCATGACCGGCAAGTGGCATCTAGGTGATTGCTATCCGTTCAACCCTGAAGACCAGGGCTTTCACGAAGTGCTTCGCCACGGCGGTGGCGGCATCGGGCAGACGCCTGATTATTGGGGCAACGATTACGTCGATGATCATTACTTCGACGGCGAGAAGTGGAAGCCGCACAAGGGTTATTGCACCGACAGGTTTTTCGACTGGGGCATCGACTTCGTCGCGCGGAACAAAGACAAGCCGTTTCTGCTTTACATCTCCACGAACGTGCCGCATGGTCCATTCACCGTGCCGAAGAAGTACAGCGATTTTTATCGCGAAAAAGGGGTGGCCGGAAACATGGCCAATTTCTACGGCATGATCGAGAATTTCGACGAAAATATGGGCCGCCTGATGGCGAAGCTCGACGAATTGGAATTGACCGACGATACGATACTGATATTTACTACCGACAACGGCACGGCCGCCGGCGTTGTCCGCGGCGGTGGAGCGAGGGACGCCAAGTGGAAGGGCTTTAACGACGGCATGCGCGGGCAAAAGGGAAGCGAGTACGACGGCGGACACCGCGTGCCCATGTTCATTCGCTGGCCGGGCGAGGTCAAAGCGGGTAAGGATGTGCCGAACCTGACTGCCCACATCGACGTGTTGCCGACCCTGGCGCAGCTTTGCCGCGTTCCGCTTGCTGAAGATGCCGACATCGACGGCCGCAGCCTCGTGCCGCTGTTTGAAGGCAAGGCTTGGAAAGAGCGGACGCTGGTGGTTCATTCACAACGCATCGAGAACCCCGAAAAGTCGCGCAAGAGCGCCGTGATGACCGATCGTTGGCGGCTGGTCAACGGTAAGGAACTGTACGACATGCAGGCCGACCCGGGGCAGACCGAGAACGTCGCCGACCAGCACAGCGACGTCGTCGAACTGCTGACTGCTTCGTACGAGAAATGGTGGAAGCATATTGACGACCGCTTTGACGAGTTCGTCCGCATTCCGCTCGGCGCTTCGCAAGCCAATCCCACGTCGTTCACTTGCCACGATTGGCACGCGAACAATGTTCCCTGGAACCACGGTCAGATCAACCGCATGCCTGCCGCCAGCGGGTTCTGGGCCGTCGATGTGACGCAAGCCGGTAAGTACGAAGTGACGCTGCGGCTGCGACCTGAGGGAGTCGAGTTTCCGCTGCGAAAAGGCACTGCCAAAGTGCGCGTCGGTGACATAGAACAGTCGGCCGCGATCACACCCGGTGAGTCGTCAGCCACGGTGACCCTGGAGTTGCCCAAAGGGCCGGCGAAATTTCAGACCTGGTTGGAAGAAGAGAATCGGGGAACGCGCGGGGCGTATTTTGTTACGGTTAAGCACTTGAAGTAGCACGGTTTGCCAAACCGTGTTACTTCACAAAACTATTCGTTTATCTGACTGCGGATTCTGCACCATGCGTTGCTTACTTTTTTCTTTGTTCACGTTGTCCGCGCTTCCAGCCCTTGGCGCTGAACTTCCGCCGCCGGAACACCCATTGGAACTGCGCGACGGCGAGCGCATCGCGCTGCTCGGCGGCACATTCATTGAACGGATGCAGTCGCACGGGTATTTGGAAACGCTGCTGACCGCCGCTTACCCTGATCGCGATTTGAAGTTCCGCAATCTCGGATGGAGCGGCGACAACGTCTGGGGTCACAGTCGGGCGGTCTTCAATACGCCCGACAAGGGATTTGACCGGCTGCTGCGCGATCTGAAGTTGGCCAACCCCACGCTGATCCTTGTTCACTACGGAGAAAACGAAGCCCATGCCGGTCAGGCGGGACTGGAATTGTTTCGCGCGGGAGTGAACCGTCTGCTGGATGAGTTGAAGGAAGCGGCCGACAGCCGAGTAGTTCTGCTTGGCCCGCGGCGGCATGAGAACCTAGGCGAGCCGCTGCCAAACCAAGATGCCTACAACGCGAAGCTGAACCAATACAACGCGGCGCTTGAGAAGATCGCCGAGGAGCGCGGCTTGCCCTACATCAATTTGAATGTGGTGTTGCCGGTCGATGATCGCGCGCCGTTGACCAGCAACGGGCTGCATCTTTCCGCCAGCGGATACAACAAGATCGCCAACCGCCTGGCTGCGCAATTCACCCCTGGCGGCGACCCGCCCTACGACATCTTTGATTCCGAGCGTGGAAAACGGTTGCGTCGGGCGATCATCGAAAAGAACGAGCTATTCTTCCACCGCCACCGCCCTAAAAACGAAACCTACCTGTTCCTTTTCCGCAAACACGAAACAGGAAACAACGCCGTC
>CALBTA010000076.1 GCA_937967755.1 uncultured Planctomycetaceae bacterium
ATTCATGACCGAAACTCAACTCAGCCAGCCGCTGCGGCTTTGCCTGGTTCTGCATAACCACCAGCCGATTGGCAACTTCGATCACGTCTTCGAGCAAGCCTACCAGGACAGCTATTTGCCTTTCTTGGATGTGTACGAAGGCTACGATCTGCTGAAGATCTCGCTGCATACCAGCGGGCCTTTGATGGAGTGGCTGGTCGAACGGCACCCCGAATACATCGAGCGGGTGCGGCACTTGGTCAACGCGGGTCGGGTGGAAATCATCGGCGGCCCGTTTTACGAGCCGATCTTGACGATGATTCCCGGGCGGGATTGCGTCGGTCAGATCGAGACTTACACGCGGTGGCTGAACGATCAGCTGGGCTGCGACGTGCGCGGCATGTGGATGCCTGAGCGCGTATGGGAACAGTCGCTGGCTTCGCACCTCGTCGATGCGGGCATTCACTACACGCTGCTCGACGACTTTCACTTCAAGAATGCCGGCCTGAGCGGCGAGCAACTGCACGGCTACTACATCACCGAAGACGACGGCCGGGTGCTTTCGATTTTTCCCGGCAGCGAACGCCTGCGGTACCTGATTCCTTTCGCCGATCCGCAAGAAACCATCAACTACCTGGGACAGGTTGCGCACGATCACCCCGGCGCGGTCGTCGTGTTCGGAGACGATGGCGAAAAGTTCGGCACCTGGCCCGATACGAAACAGCACGTCTACGACAACGGTTGGCTGCGGCAGTTCTTTGACGCCCTAAGCGCCAACGCCGAGTGGATCAACACGACGACGCTGGCCGACGCGGTGACCGCAACGCCCCCGGCCGGAAAAATCTACCTGCCCGAGGGAAGCTATCGTGAGATGACCGAGTGGGTGCTGCCGACCGATACCCAAACGCAGTACGAAGACCTGACCCACGAGATGGAACATGATCCGCGCTGGGATCGCATCAAGCGTTTCGTGCGTGGCGGCTACTGGCGGAACTTCAAATCGAAGTACCCTGAATCGAACGAGATGTACGCCCGCATGATGATGGTCAGCAATCGATTGCACGCGGCCGTGGATGAAGGGGTCACGGGCGAGGCGATCGAGGCGGCGCGAATCGAACTTTACCGCGGGCAGTGCAACTGCAGCTATTGGCACGGGGCGTTCGGCGGGATTTACCTGCCGCACCTTCGCAACGCCGTGTTCAACCACCTAATTGCCGCCGATAACCTGATCGATCAGGCAGTCGGCAAAACGGGCGACTGGGTTGAAGCGACCACGGGCGATTACAATTTCAATGCGCACCAGGAAGTGCGGCTGGCCAACGGGAAGTTGGTGGCCATGGTCGCGCCCTCAGCAGGCGGGCAGATTTACGAGTTGGACGTGCGAACCATCTGCCACAACCTGTTGGCCACTCTGCAGCGCCGCCCCGAAGCGTACCACCGCAAAGTTCTCAGCGGCCCTTCCGACGGCGACGGCAACGTGGCCAGCATTCACGACCGCGTCGTCTTCAAGCAAGAAGGCTTGGATCAGCGGTTGCAGTACGATGCCTACGCCCCCAAGAGCCTGATCGATCACTTCCTGGCGGACGACGCCACCGCCGAGCAACTGGCCAGCGCGACCGCCCAAGAGCATGGCGACTTCGTTGGCCGCGCTTATGAAGCGAAGGTCCGCAAGAACCCCGATCGCATTCAGGTGGTGATGAACCGCGAAGGTAGTGCGTATGGCATGCCCATTACGATTACCAAAGGCGTGACCCTGAGCGCCGCCGGCCACACGCTGGAGATCGCCTATCTGCTGGAAGGCTTGCCGCAGGATCGCACGCACCACTTCGCTGTGGAGTTCAACTTCGCCGGCATGCCTTCGGGCGCGGACGACCGTTACTTCTACCGCGGCGACCGTGAAGACCCATCCCACCGTCTGGGCCAATTGGGCGAGCGGCTGGACGAAACAGACGTCACGGAACTTGCCCTGGTCGATCAATGGCTGGGCCTGGATGTGCGGCTGGCGACCAGCGGGCCGACCAATATTTGGACCTACCCGATTGAGACCGTCAGCCAATCGGAAGGGGGCTTCGAATTGGTGCACCAGTCGGTCGTCGTCGTGCCCCACTGGCACGTGCGCGGCGACTCGCAAGGGCGATGGAGCGTGACGATGAGCCTGGCGATCGACACGACCCTGGCCGAAAGCCGCATGCAACCCGAAGCGGAACTGGCCGCGACATAGGTGTGACTCTTCAGATTGACAATTCCGCCTACGCCGGGTCAAACATCATCTTCGGCCGCGTATTGCCCGGCCTGGTTGTCGTTGGCTCGATCCTGACGCTGGCATCTCTTTTCTCGCAGGGGCTCGGCGAGGGCACGTTCATTCCACTCGTGATGACCGCCGGCTTGATCGTTCTGATGGCCATCGTCTATGCACGGCGGGGCAAACACCCCGCTGTGACTTCCATCGAAATCTCACGGGAAGAGATCAACGCGACCTTCCTGAGCGGCAGATCATGTTACGGAATGGATCAGGTTCGCAGCATGGAATACGAAGGTGTGCGCAACCCATCCCGAGTTGACGTGCGGCACGCCCCCTTCCCCAAAGATGGTGAACGAGTACTCGTGATCACCTTGGCCGATCAAACGGAACTGCGGGTTCGCGTCCGCTACGAACACGACGCGGCGCTGAAAGCGATCGCTGCAAGCGTTCCCCAATAACCGCCATGCCTTTTCAGCTTTCCATGTTTTGAAAGAAGTTGCTGATTGACTGGTGGTGGTGGATGCGTTTGATCGCCTCGCCGAGTAGTTCATCAACGGAGCAAACCGTGATGTTGGCGAGCCGCTTTTCTTCCGGCAGCGGGATCGTGTCGGTCAGCACGATCCCTTCCAACGGAGCGGCCTTGAGTTTCTCAAGCGCCGTACCGGCTAACACGCCGTGCGTGGCGGCGACGTAGATTTCCGTCGCGCCGTGCTGCTTCACCACATCGGCTGCGCCGCAGATCGATCAGGCTGTGCTGAT
>CALBTA010000077.1 GCA_937967755.1 uncultured Planctomycetaceae bacterium
CCACTTCTCTATATACACTGGCCCTGTCAGGACGATCTTTCCTCTAGCCTGCCGATCGTCCCACTCTTCCAGCAGTTTTAGCTGGCTCGCCTCGATGTCTTGCCAGTTCGGGTCGAAAGCGACGATGCAATCGTATTGGAAGAGTTCGTCCGCATCTTCCGGGAACGCGTACAGAATGTCGTCGGCCTCTTGCGAAATTCCGGGTCGGCCGGTTTGCAGGAAGACGTCAACGATCACTTCATTGTCGCGGTAGAGCTGGTTCCGCAAGAAACGGAACTCACGAGTCGGGCCGCCTGCCAAGAGCAGCACCCGCGTACGCCGTTCCACGTTCTGCACGATTGCCTCTCGCTGGTTGTCGGCTCCGTTGTGATCGCCCCGCGGCGGTTCGATACGAACCTGATATACGCGGCGACCGGGCAAACCTTCGGGCTCTAACTCAAACTTCACCGGAATCAGTTCGCCGGCTTCGCCGGTGCGAATGCTGAAGTCGTCTTCGAACCGAACTTCGCGGGCCCCTTCGTCCTGGCCATAGGGGTAGGAGTAGAGTTCAACTTTCAGCTTGCGGTCGCCCATGCCGGTGGATTGGACGAAGCCCGTGATCGAAAACGCGTCGCCGGGATAAACTCGCGCAGGGGCTTCGATATCCACGACCGCGACGTTTGCGGGGCGAGTGACGGTACCCATCCCGACCGCGTAGATGGGCACGTTGGCTTCCTGGGCCAGCGAAATCGCATCGCCGTAAGGTAAGCCCGCGTTGCTTTGCCCGTCGGATACAAGGATGATTCCGGCGATCGGTTGCCCGCGCGTGCGGTTGACCGTCGCCATCAATGCTTCGCCCAAGCGGGTTTCGCTTCCCGCGGGCGTGAGTTTCTGCTGCCAATCGACGTCAGGCTCGGGCCGCGGAACTTGCCGCGGAGAATTCGCCGCACTTTCGCGGTCCAACCGTGCTTGCAATTGGGCTAAGCTCTCACTGCCCACGACTGCTGCGAGGCTGATTTGTGAGTAGGCCAAGTGCGCCGTGGCCGCCAACAGAGCCCCGCTAGCGAGCATCACCACACCCGCAAGCAAAGCCCAAGAGGGCCAGGCACCGTTGGAGTTGGATGAGAAGATATATAGCAGCACTGAGGGTATCGAGGCCGCAATCAGCAGAGCGGCGAAGAGAAATAGCCTGCGGGAAGAGGACAGTTGATCGGCCAGCGACACGGGCGGCGCGGCAGGCGCATCAGCCGCGGTGTCGCTCTCTTCGCCCAACTTTGGGTAGGCGGCCAATTCAACGGGCTGTTCGCTTTCGTCAAAACGCATGACCAGCAACTCATGGCTTTGGCGAAGGTCGTTGATGATTTTGCCGCGCGATAGTTGACTGACGACCAGATCGATGCGCCGTTTGCCCGCGGCGCTGCCCGCATCTTCGTTATCCTCCAGCCCCATACTTTGGCTGCCGTCAAGCAACATAACGACCTTGGAGTTTTGCAGCACTTTTTGCTGCGTGCTCTTCTCCAAATTCATAAACGTGAAAAGCAGCCCCGCCAGCGCAAAAATACGTAAGCCGGCCAAGGCGATGGCCACCGGTGCGGGCAAGTCGTGCGCATCGCGGCGGTACATGAAGACGACGAATGCCACAACGGCGACGCCAATACCCGCCACCAGTAGCCAGTGCCACCACACTCCCAACGACTCGGTCCGCGCGAGCGAGTACTTGGTCGTGGAAATTGTTTGGGCCAGCAAAGCCGAGGTTGGCGCGATCATCGTGCGGCTCCTCGGGCGGTAGAGGCTTGTAGTTGTGAATGACCACCGCGTGCTCCGCTGGCGCTGGGGTGGTAGCTGGCCCAATAGGCCATCAACTGCTCGCACACAAGCAGCGCGATCAGAATGTAAAGCAAGATTTCACTGATGTGGCTTTTTGATTCACCCCCTGCTTCGTGCCGCATTTCGCCCGCGCGGTGATACGCGACGCCGGCTTCCAACTTTCCGGTCAAATCCGACCCGCTCAAGCGGTCCAGGTCGCCCTCTTCGGGGTCGACGTTAAACGCAAACCGGTCAACCTCCAATTCACCCAGCTTCTTTGCGGCCCAAATTTCATAAATACCTTGTTGATCGGTCGCCGCCGAATTCGACGGGTACAGGCGCTGCAAGCCAAGCGCCAACGACAAGACTTCTCCCTCGGCGGCGGTCCCGTCGGAATTCTCCGCTTTGGTGACGCGAGCTTTCGTAGCGACTGGTTTACGCGAAGTGGGTGAGACTGCCGGAACAATGAACCTGGCATCTTCCTGGTAAACCTCCGGATCCCAGTTGGTATTCACGCTGGTGCCGACCAGACGTGATTGATCCGTTCGCAGCGGCGCAGCAATATATCCGTGCAGTAATAACATCGTGGCCGGGAAACTTGCTTCACCTTTCCAATTATTCCACAGCGGAGCGGCCGTGGTGTTCCAGGCGATCACCCGCCCTTGGCCGAATTTCTTTTCGGCAACCAGCGGAGTCTTCGCCTTGTCGCGGAGGGTCGCCAGCACTTCGGTCGTCTCGCCCGCTGACGGAGACCAGCCCGGCGCTGTGAGGTAATACGTTCCGATCATCACGCCCCGGCGGAACAGCGCGCCGGTTTCCCGATGGTTGAAAACCTCCAGAATCGGGTGTTCAACCGCTTCGAAGTCCGGCACTCGCTGCTCGTCATCGACGTCGCCCAAGGTGAGAAGTTCCAGCTTGTCCAGCGGCATCGGCATCAGCCCTTCGCCCTCGGCGTAGAACTGTTCGCGGTAGTAGGTCGGATTGACGTTTTCGCCCAGGAATATCGCCAGCCCACCGCCGGCAGCCACGTAAGATTCCAGTTTTTCTCTGGCGACTTCGTCTAAGCGCGGCACGTCCAACAAGTAGACCGCCCGATAGGTGCGTTGCAATTCGTCGAGCGTGACGTTGTTCAGGTACTCCGGCTGCTTAACGGTCGGCACGATACCAGTCAGCGCCCCGCTTCGCCCGTCGGCGTCCACAATGGCGCTGCGCGGGCGGAACACCGAAGTCAGGTAGAACGCGTGGCGGTCCTCGTCGTGTCCATCCACGATCAAGACCGGTTCGCCTTCAGGCAGATCGACCACACAGTAGCGCAAATTGTCAACATCCACCGCATCCTCAGGAAGCTTCGCTTCCACGACATGTTTGCCGGGGACGGGAAAACGAACTTGAACTCGCCGGCTTGCCGACTCGCCTGCGGCCAGGCTTTTGATGGTTTCGCTGCGCCGGTCGAGGGCTTGCGGCTTGATCTCAGCAGGGTCGTCGCCGTGCCGCGTGCGGTTGAACTCCTCGTAAGAGTACGAAGTAACGGTTAGTTCAACATCCGTCGCGGTTTCCGGACCAAAGTTTTTTACGGTCATCGTGACGAACAAAGGAACGCCTGCGGAACGGGTACCTTCGGTCGGCGCGAGGTAAGTGACCGCCAGGTTCGGTTGCTGAGACTCAACGCAATCGACCAGGTTGATTTCAGCGCCGGCTTGCTCCCAGGCGGATAGCCGCGCGTCGATGCCCGTTGGGTTTTCCCAATCGCGGTTGCGAAAGTCGCTGATTAGATACACCACGCGCGACTGATCGCTTTCCTGCTTCAACAACCCATCGAGCAGCGCCAACGCCGGTTCGGCATTGCCAGAGAACTGTGATACTTCCATTCCGGCAAGGTTCGCCTTGAACGATGGGCGCCACTTTCTATCGGCCAACGGTTGATCGCTAACGTCCGCGACCAATCCGGCGTTGGCTCCCCGGCCTGCCTGCGCGGCCTGGCTGTAGCGGATCAGGGTAATCTTCTGTTGAATCTCTTCCGCGCCAGCCCGCTCGATGAGGTTACCTACAACGTCTTTCGCCCGGCTGAAAGCGGTCTCGCCCGCGTTGCGGTCGCTCATTGAGAAACTATCGTCCAGCAGCACATAGTGATGCGTTACCTTTCCGCCAAACAGCTTGGCCCAACGATCTGGGGGAACCCATTGCGCCATGATTGTCACGACGGCCGCGATTGCCGCCATCCGCATCAACAGCAAGATCAGTTGTTTCAGCCAAATCCACTTGCGATGTTTCTTATAGCTCGCCAGCAGAAACTCCATCGCCGCCCACTTCACGCGCTTGTGCCGCATCATGTTGATCAAATGGATCAACAACGGCACCGCGACAAGTGCGAACGCCCAGGCGATTGGTGAGTGGATGAAGTTGAACATGACAGCAAGTCAATTCCGATGATGCATTCCCAACCGATTGCTCAGGTAATTTGCCAACACGGCGTCCAGCGGGTCGCTGGTGCGGATCAGAGCGTAGTCGATGGTGTTCCGCGCGCAGGCGCGGCGGGTCGTGTCCAGGAAACGGGTTAGCTCTTGCATGTAGCCGTCGCGCAGCGCCCTCGGGTTACAATTAAGAAACTCATCCATTTCCAGGCCGTCGAATCGAGTCGGTCCGGTGAACGGAAAATCGAGCTCGTCGTCGTCCATGATGTGCAGCACCATCACATCGTGGCCCCGCTGTCTCAACAACCGCAGCCCTTTCATCATGCCCGCTTGATCCAGTTCTCCGCCTTTGCTGGCGAGCATGTCGCTGATGAAGATCATCATTCCGCGGCGCGGGTAAGTCTCGGCGACCTCCCGGAGGATAGAATACATCTCCGTTTTCTCGCGCGGGGTCGTGACGTTCAAAGCCTCAATGACGCTGTGCAAATGCGTCCGCTTGCTGCGCAGCGGAACCTTCATGCGGGCAGTTTCATCAAACGCCACACAACCGACCGCGTCTTGCTGACGCAGCAGTAAGTACGCCAGGCTGGAAGCCGCGGTGCACGCATATTCATACTTGTTCAACGGCCCTCCGCCGTATTGCATGCTGGCCGAAACATCGACCAACAGTGTGCAACGCAAGTTGGTATCTTCTTCGAACTGCTTGATCACAGCGCGGTCATGCTTTGCGAAGATTTTCCAGTCGAGATGGCGAAGGTCGTCACCGCGAACATATTCACGGTGCTGCACGAACTCGACACTTTGCCCGAAGTACGGACTGCGGTGCATGCCCGACAAGAAGCCTTCGACGATATGCCGCGCCCGCAACTCCATGCGGCTGATGCGTTTGATCGCCTCAGGATGCAAAAATCTTTTGGAATCGGGCATCGTTGGTTAGTTCGTCTTCCTTGGTGGGCGTGGCGGCGACCAGGCGGTCGACGACGTCGTCTTGCGTGACGCCGTCGCTCTCGGCGGCGAAGTTGACCACCATTCGGTGGCGCAGCACCGGTTTGGCCAGCGTGCTGACATCCTCGGTCGAAACGTGCGTGCGGCCATGCAGCAGCGCCCGAGCCTTCGCCCCTAAGATCAAAAACTGAACCGCCCGCGGGCCGGCACCCCAGGCCACCATATCTTGCACAAAATCAGGCACGCCCGGCGAGCCGACGCGCGTTTGCCGCACCAAAGACAGAGCGTACCGAATCACGTGATCGGTGACGGGAACCTCGCGGACCAATTTTTGCAACTCGATGATTTCATCGCCTGTCAGCACCGGCGTAATGTCGTCGTGCAGCGTTTGCGTCGTTCGGCGAGCGATTTCAAACTCGTCCTGGAAATTTGGATAGTCGACGAACACCTTGAACATGAAGCGGTCTTGTTGCGCCTCAGGCAGCGGATACGTTCCTTCCTGTTCGATCGGGTTCTGCGTGGCGAGGACGAAGAACGGATCGCTAAGTTGATGCCGCACCCGGCCGACTGTCACCTGGCGTTCCTGCATTGCTTCCAACAGCGCG
>CALBTA010000078.1 GCA_937967755.1 uncultured Planctomycetaceae bacterium
TGGAAATGACGACGACCCCGTCGTCACCAGCATTGAGGTATTGCCGGAAGAAACCCTGATGGGCCGCGACGCGCAGCAGCAAGTTGCCGTCGTCGTGCACTTCAGCGACGGGCACACCGAAGATGTAACGCGCATGACGCAGTTCGATTCCAACGATGCCGAGATGGCGGAGGTTTCGCCCACAGGGCTAGTGACCACCGGGCAATTAACCGGCAGCGTGGCAGTGATGGCCCGCTATCAAGGGCACGTCGATACGTTTCGGGCGACCGTTCCGTTAGGCATTCCGGCAGACAACCTGCCTGCCCCGAAGAATTTTATTGACGAGCTGGTGTTCAAGAAGTTAAAGCAGCTTGGTCTGCCCGCTTCCGAGATTTGCGACGACAGCACTTACCTCCGCAGGGTGACGATCGACATTGCTGGACGCTTGCCCACTGTCGAAGAGACCGAGAAGTTTCTGGAGAGCCAGGATCCGCAAAAGCGCGAGCAGGTCGTTGACGATCTGCTGGCGGGCACGGGCTATGCCGAATACTTCGCAAACAAATGGGCGGCCATCCTTCGCAACAAGCGGAACAACAACGAGAGCAAGGCACCGACGTTCGCCTTCCACAGTTGGATTCGCCAAAGCCTGCACGCCAACAAACCGTACGACGATTTCGTTCGCGAAGTGATCGCGGCCAGCGGCGACTTCCGCACCAGCCCCGGCACAGTTTGGTACAAGGAAGTCAACGACAAGTCGGCCCAGATGGAAGACACAGCCCAGTTGTTCCTAGGCCTGCGCATTCAGTGTGCAAAATGCCACCATCACCCGTTTGAGAAATGGAGCCAGGAAGACTACTATGGCTTCGAGGCGTTCTACTCGCGCGTAGGGCAAAAACCTGGCCCGCTGCCGGGTAACAATTCGCCGAAGATCATTTATCACCAACGCGGAACGGCCCAGTCCACCAACATCAAAACCGGCCAGCCGGTGAAACCAACCGGATTGGGCAGCGAGCCGCTGGAGCTTTCGCCCGAGGAAGACCCGCGGCAAGCGCTGGTCGATTGGATGGCCGCCGAAGACAACCCGTTCTTCGCCAAGGCGCTCGCCAACCGGTATTGGAAGCACTTCTTCGGCCGCGGGCTGGTCGACCCCGAAGATGACATGCGGGTTACCAACCCGGCGACCAACCCCGAGTTGCTCAATGCGTTAGCGAAGCATTTCATCGACAGCCAGTTTGACATGAAGGATCTGGTTCGCACGATTTGCACGTCGCAAACGTACCAACTCAGTGCGATTCCCAACGAGTGGAACCAAGACGACAAGCAAAACTTCTCGCGTTACTTCCCGAAGCGGCTGCACGCGGAAGTATTGCTCGACTCGATTGACAAGCTGACGCTGTCGCAATCGCGCTTCAGCGGCGTTCCGCAAGGAACCACCGCCATCGCCCTGCCGGACAACGCGTTCAACAGCTATTTCCTCACCGTGTTTGGCCGCCCTGAGGCAGCCAGCGCGTGCGAGTGCGAACGTTCTTCCGACGCCAACCTGGCCCAAAGCTTGCATTTGCTGAATTCGCAAGAAGTGCAGCAAAAAGTCGCCGGGCCGCGGGCTTCGCAGTTGGCCGGGGACAAAGCCCGCAGCCACGAAGATAAGATTCGCGAGTTGTACCTCGTCGCGTTCTCGCGCGAGCCGGAGCCGGAGGAAATCGCGATCGCCATGACGCACATCAACAAGAACGAAAAAGACCCCAAACGCGCCTATGAGGACATCATTTGGGCGTTGATCAATACGAAGGAATTCCTGTTCAACCATTGAGCAGGAACAGTTCGCCCCACCCGATCGCCGGTCTGTTGATACTTGCCCTCCTTTTCGACAGAGGTTCGCCATGCCGCGCATGCTTCCAGTTCAAACCATGCAATTCCGAATCCTCGCGTGCTGCTGTTTGTTGGCCTGCGCGATGGTCTTTACGTCGACGGCGCTGGCACAACTGCCGATGCCGGGGCTGAATTCCATCTCCCCGCCCGGGGCGAAGGCTGGTGCGGAATTGGAAGTGGTCATTGCCGGTTCCAATCTCGACGATGCCGATCGGTTGGTCTTCTCGCACGAGGGCATCACCGCGACGCAAAAAATGCAGCCCCCGGGCGACTTCTCGAAATCCGAGCGGCCTGTTCCGGGTACGTTCCAAGTCAAGGTGGCGGGCAATGTTCCCCCGGGTTTGTACGAAGTGCGGGCGGCAGGGCGTTACGGCATGTCGAACCCGCGGACCTTTCACGTCGGCTCACTCAACGAAGCCAATGAAGTAGGTGGAAACAGCACCGTTGACAAGGCGATGGAAGTGGCGATTGGGACGATCGTCAACGGCCAGACCGACAACGACGGCATCGATTACTTCAAAGTTCAGGCGACCAAGGGCCAACGCCTCTTGATTGATTGCTGGGCACAGCGGATTGACTCGCGGATGGACGCGTCTCTGGTGCTGTACGACAGCAGCGGCCGTGAACTTCGCCGGGCGCACAATACCGAAGGCCTCGACCCGGTCTTACAGTTGGATGCGCCCGCCGACGGAACTTACACCGTGGGCGTTTACGACTTCACTTACGGCGGCGGCGGAGATTTCTTCTACCGATTGGCAATCCATTCCGGCCCGTTTATCGATTTCGTTTTTCCGCCCGTCGGCCAACCCGGTGCCAGCGGCAAGTTCACGTTGTACGGCCGCAACCTTCCCGGGGGAAAGCCGGTCGATGGGATGCAAGTCGACGGTAACGGGTTGGAAATGGTCGAAGTCGATATCGCCATGCCGGGTGATGAAGCCGCCCGCCAGCGGCTGGGGATGTCGTCCTTCACGCTGCCGCTGGAAGGGGTCGTGCGTTCGATGTCGTATCAACTCACGTCACCGCAGGGTGCGTCGAACTCCGTCGATATCGGCTTCGCTTCCGCGCCGGTGGTTGTCGAAGCCGACGAAAATGATTCACCCGATAAAGCACAAGCGATTAGCGTGCCGTGCGAGTACGCCGGTCAGTTCTACCCGCGGGGCGATGCTGATTGGGTTCAGTTCGAGGCGAAGCAAGGCGACGTCTTTTGGGTGGAAGTGCTTTCGCACCGCCTGGGCCTGCCGACTGATCCGGTCTTGACGATCCAGCAAGTGACCAAAAATGAAGGCGGCGAAGAGTCGGTTTCGCAGGTCGCGACCAACGACGACTTC
>CALBTA010000079.1 GCA_937967755.1 uncultured Planctomycetaceae bacterium
CGATTAGGGCAAGGCACAGAAGAAGCGTGGTGGCGCGGTACATGTTGGGTCTCCCGGGAAGGTGTTCTCGTAGCGGGGGCTTCCAGCCACCGTGAAGGGGCGACGTAGTCACACTCGCCAAAGTTTGGATGATTCAGCGCAATGCGTGACCTCTCAGAAGTCTGGCGGCTTCTGCTGCGTTTCTTGCGGTGGCTAGAAGCCCCCGCTACTAGGACGCTCCCACGCGGAGCGTGGGAGCGCGTGGCAGGCGGCACACGGAGTGTTCCTGCTACCTTATTACTCCTTGAACTCAAACTCCAACTCGGCGGCTTGGATTCGGACAGCGTCGATCACCGCTTTGTCGAGCGTGTTGTCGGTCGAGGCGGCCAGCTTCTTGCGCTCCTCGGCAACATACGCGCTGCGGGCGTCGGAAACTTCCTTGATCTTCGTTTGCAGTTCCTTCCGCTTGGCGACCATGCCTTCGATGTAGGTCTTCCGCTCTTCGACCGACATCTTCTTCAGGTTCTCGGGCAGGTCTTCTTCCTTCAGGTCTTCAATCTTGACCTTGCCGTTGGTAAACGCGTCGCACAGATCCCAGTGGGCATTGCTGTACAGGGCCGATCCCTTGAACTGAATGCGGCTGGCGTTGGCGGCGGCGTTGGCGTTCAACGCGTTGTTGTCCTGCGCGACCTGGCGTTCGACAGCCTTCTTCCGCATGTCGGCACTGCCATAGGCGACGAAGGTCTTGTTGAACTCTTCGTTCAGCTTAACGAGTTGTTCGTCTTGCGGAGCGGGGATGTCGGGCACGACTTCGTTTTGGTTGATGCTCATGTAGGAACCGTCGGCCAGCTTCGCGCCGTCGCCCCAGTTAGTCCGCAAACCTTCGTCATGATCGCCGCAGTGGATTGTGCTGACGGTGATGCCGGCGTTGGCCGCTTCGCCGCACCATTTCTTGTAGTCGATCGGGCCTTGGTTGAACGGCTCGTTGCCGGCGATGAAGATGCACTTCAAATCGCGGTCGCCCTTGCTCCAGCCCAATTCCTCAACGGCCCGTTTGATCGCCGCGCCGCAATACTCTTCGCCGCCGTTGGTTTCCAAGGCGAACAGCTCTTCGGAAACTTTGTCCAAATCGTCGGTCAGCGGAACGATCAACCGCACCCAATTCTCCTCAGCGGGCAATGTGCTTTTGCCATATTCGTAAAGGGCGACTTTCAAATCGGGCCGCTGGCCGTCGCGCTCGGCGAGGGCGAATTCGTTGACGATCTTCCAAAGCTGTGTGCGGGCCTGATTGATCAACCCGCTCATCGATCCGCTGGTATCAAGCAGGATCGCCATTTCAATATGCGGCCGTTCGGCGGCTTTCGCCGCTCGCTGCTTCGCCTCGTCCTCCGCCTGAGCGATGTTACCCAGCGACATTACCAGGCCGACAAGAACGGCCAACGACCAACAAAAGTGATGTGACTTTTTCATTGCATTTTCCTCCGAGTGTGGAATGGGGAAATTCGAAGTGTTGTTCGAGAGAAAACTGAGCGGAACGGCGCTAGCCGCCGGTCTGTTGTGTTGCGTGCCACACCGGCGGCTAGCGCCGTGCCGCTCACGTGGTATCAACAGGTTGGACGTTAGAACTTGCCAAATCGTTCATCTTTATTCACTGCTAGCCAAATTGAATTCACGGTGGCTGGAAGCCCCCGCTACGAAGGCTGCTACGTTTCTTATGGTACGGCATCCCGGCCGGTTGGCGTGTAACACGTGTGTAAACCGGCGGGCGCGAATTTCGCCGGCTAGAGAAAACCGGGCCGCCGTCGCACGACCGGCATAGCCGTCGCCGCTTGCCAGAAAGCCCGCCGTTGGGGCGGGGGGAGGACGCTGGCATCAGGCAATGCGGATTGATTCACCGGGGCATCCGGCCGATCAAAAGTGATAGCAGGCTCGCTCTGCGCGAGCATTGGGAAGAGAGGACACCACGTTCGGGTGCTGATTGCCCTCACCCCGACCCTCTCCCAGAGGGAGAGGGCGAGCAATGACGACAAGGAAGTCGGACGGGCAGGAAGGAACCGCATGGATCGCAAAACCCGCAGGCGAATCGGACCAGTGCTGGTGATGGTGCTGTGCCTTCTTGCACTAAGCTTCATCGCGCCCCCACTGTGGCGAAGCCACCTGCAACCGGTGCCGCATGTAGGCCGGCCGCTGAAGAATTTCACGATCTTCGACATCCCCCGCCAGCACGCCCTGCCCGGTTGGGATGGCGAAACCAGCCGCGACATGCCCATCCTCGCACCGGCTAGCGGCGAAGCGATTTCGTCTGCGGCACCGACGCAGGCCGAAGCTCTGGCGTTTGATGATTTCGCCGTTGACGGCTCCGCCCCCGAAGTGGTCGCCTTCGGGCCATTGTTCGCCCACCAGTACACCGAAACCGATGCCAACTTGCGCGATGTTGCTGTGGAGTTGAAAGAGGTCTTCCCGCCTGCGGTGCCGCAGGTGGCAAGCCGCATTGGCGATGATCAACGCCTGCCGAAAGACTCCAGCGACGTTTTCCACCGGCTGGCGATGCGGCTTTCGTACACGGCGTCGTCTTCGCAAGTGTCCACCGTTTGGCCGCGGCCTTACAGTTTGATCAACCAGTTGAAAGAGATCGAAGGCTACCCGCGCGGCGAGCGTTGGGCTGGCGACGTGTTGGAACAACTGCAAGCGCTCGCCGATGTGGATTCGATCGCGTGCGAGGATTCAGCCGCCGTTCTCGCCCTGCTCGGCCGGCTGGCCGAGCAGGTTGATTCGTTCATCATAAACGTCCGCAACGAGCACACCCAAGCCGGCATCCGCTCCGCTCGCGACGCCTTGCAGCGGCGGGCCGCGCTGTGGCGGCAAATTCACACCATCAGTTGTGGCCCGTCGGGGGCTCAA
>CALBTA010000080.1 GCA_937967755.1 uncultured Planctomycetaceae bacterium
CGCCTTCCTTGTTTTTGCCAACCTCTTCGCCCTTCTCGACCCATTTGTGCTGGGGCGCTTCCGGCTCCCCCTCGGGCAGAACCCGTTCGATACCGCCGCTCACCAGGAACCGGCGGCCGGCAACTTTGTTCCGGCGGACGACGATTTCCGTTTCCGTGCCAAAACCAGTGAAGCTGGAGGTGCGAACGAAGTACCGGTAACTACCTACGCACTTCTGCTTCAAGTCGTCCCAAGTATCACGGCTGGCGGCAAGTTTCTCAGCGTCAGTCATTTCTTCCTGGGCGATGGCCTGGGAGATCTGCATCGATGCGGCGAGTACCGAGAAGGTAAGTATCAGGCGAAGCATGTCTCTTCTCTTTGGATGAGGCGAAACTGAAATAATGCAGTATAGCACCAGTTGGGCTGATGTCGCCGACGAGAGTCGCCTCCCACATGTTCACTTCGCCAACGCCGCGGCCACCACCCGTTGTTGGGCCTGGGGCAGGCGGACGAGGAGCCGCTGCGAGGGCTTGTCGTAGCGGATCTCGAACGGGCCGCCGGAATCGACGAACAGGCCGGGGCCAAGCCGGCGTTCTAGCCGTTGGATCAGTTCGTCGGGAGATTGTTCTCCCGCCGCGAGCAAATCGCCGATCGCGTACAGTTCCAACTCTGGCTGGGATGTTACCGCTGCCAGCGACGTGATTTGAAACGTCCGCGCGTCAATCGCCCGGTAGGTTAGATCCATCGGGCCGAGCAGTTCGTTCAGCGCTTCGGCCAGCGGCACATCGTCCGCGACGACGGCCGCTTCGCTGTGCGGCGGCCAACCGGCTTCGAGCAAGGCCTGCCAATCGATCAGGAAGGAAACATCGGCCGTTTTTTCCAGATGGGCAAGGATTTTCGTCAACGGCTGATCGACATGGTAGACCGCCCGAACGGGCATTTCCAACTTCGCCTGGGCTTGGGCCCAGCGGGCTTGCTCGGCGAACAGCTCGGCCTTGAACTTGCTGCGCGGCTTTAACCCGCGGGCGACGCGGAGCTTCTGCAAAAACAGATGCACGCGGAATTGCACATCAAACGAGTTGGTAACCCTGAGCGTGCTCCCTTCGACCTTCACTTCACCTTCGCCGGTGATGGCCTGCCAGGTTTCGGGAGCGATCAGGGCCTGGATGTGTTCGACAAGTTCCGCGATCGACTCTTCATCCGTTGCCAGATCGTCCACCGCATGATCGACCTTCCTTGGGCCTCCTCGCGAAGCGGCTGAGACGACGAGAATTTGATCGCCGTGCATTTCGGATGCCAGGTTGTGCCTGGCCAACACCGCCTTCAGCGTTTCGCCCACGGTGGTGTCCTTGAGGACGACGTCGACGGGCACATCGGGCTGCAGCTTGTGTTGGGCGAGCGCTTCGGGCGAGAGGGTGATCGGAATGGTACTGAGCTGCGTGAGCAACTCCAGCACTTTCACCAAAGGGGCACCTTGCGTGTCGATTCCGGCGATCTTATCGGCCAGGCGGGCTTTGAGGTTAACCCTCACCGGATCGGGACGCGGGCGAGACGCCGTGGCAATCGGTGCGGGCGCGGGGCCTTCGGGCACTTCATCAATCGCCGGCGCGACCGGGTCGGGAGCCGGCGGCAGCGGAAACGCATCGATCAACGGAGCGAGATCGCCCAGGCCAGTATCGGCGGTCGGTTCATCAAGCGGCGAATCATCCGGCGTTTCCGGCGGATCGTTGGTGAACAGTGGCGGCGCATCCGGCATGGGATCATCCATGCCGGGCTCGTCTTCGGGCGGTGGCTCATCGACGATGTTCAAATCATCCGGCGAAGGTGTCGGGTCGTCGGGCGGGTCGGTGGGTGTTTCATCGACGACCGGCGGGTCTTCCGGCGTGGGTGTTGCAGGATCGTCCGCCGGCGGCGTGACCGGTTGCTCGTCCGGGTCGATGATCGGCTGAATGTCTTCCGGCGGCGCGGGGGCTTCGGCGGTGACTTCTTCTCGCGGCCCGCGTAACAGGAAGAACAGCAGCCCGCCGACCATGCAGATCGCCGCCAGCGATGCCGCGCCGATCAGCCCGTAACGCTGCCAGGCGAGTTGCGCGGGCGTGCTGTAAGCGGGGTGCGAAACCGGCGGAGGCATCGTCGCGCCGGCCGTCGATTCAACCGGCTGTTGCGCAGGCGGATGGGCCATGGCGACCACCGCTGCTGCGCCGGCCTTCTCGAGCGGCGAGCGTTGATCCTTTTTAGGATTTGTTTCGCGTTCCGTTGACCCCCGGCTATCGTTGAGTTGTTCGCTGGTGTTCGGGTCGAGGTCGAACGACGAAATTGATTCGGCCGGCGGTTCAATCGGCGGAGGGTGGTCGGATTGCGGATTGCGGATTGCGGATTGCGGATTGCCGGGATCTTCTTGATGAATCGCAGATGCATCCGCCGCTTGCGGCTTCGCCTCAGCTGTTGCGCGTGATGCGACTTCACCAGACGGAGAGCCCACCGGCACATCATCCATCGTATCCGCCAACAGCGCCGCGGCATCGCCGAAGTCGGAACCGAGAGATCCGCCGCCGACTACGATTTGCGGAGAGCTATCGCTCTTTGGCTTCTGCGTGGGTTGTTGCGAATCCGCGACCGGCGATGGCGGGGTGATCATCACCATGCTGCCGCACTTCGGGCAAAGCGAAAGTTGGCCGATCGCGCTTTCGTCGCGCACCTTCAGCCGAGCGCCGCAGGTCGAACAAGAGATAGAATAAGGTTTCACGATTGCAGAATGCGGATTGCGGAATGCGGATTCTCGATTCTCGCCTGCTGAAAACCGAAAACCGAAAACTACTTCCCATCCTATCATTACTTGGGCTGAAATACCGCTGGCAATGTCCAGTTCTTTTCGCCAGCCGCGGTGCGGGTAGTGATCAGAACGATTTTTTTGGACGCATCGTCGGGGTCGGGTCCGATCAGCCAGACGAGCTTTTGGTCAACTTCCGACGCATCGGTAACAGTCGTGACCGGGTTCGCCTTGCGGACAAGCTGCGTCAGAATTTCGCTAACCGGTGTATCTTTCACATTCACGTCACGAATCTGCTGGTTTCGCGTGATGCCGTCCTTCTGCAAGTCGGCACCGAGAATCTTGATTTGAAAGTCGACAGGTAGCGATGGGTATTCGTCTTTCACCGCCGCAACCAAATCGCGCATCGAGAATTCCAACGACTGCTGCGGGAACCCAAGGTCGACGGAAGCCGCTAGCACTTCGTCCAGCGTTTTCGGGTCGGGCTTCGACGTCGGCGTTCCGCCTGTGTTGGGCGGGTTGAACGTTGCGCCCGGCGCGGTGGCGATGGAAAGTTCGGCTGCCGCGATCAAGTTCGGTGCGGCCTGACCTGGCAGCGCGAAGTTGAAGACCGTTTCTTCCCCTTCGATGCCGCTGCGGGTTTGCGCGGTGGTGACGCTGACCATGTCGGGAATGCTGAGGTACAGGTTTCGCCAATAGGTCGGCGGGTCGAGTTCGACCATGTAATTCCGCACGCGGGCGGGCAGTTCGCGAATCCGCCCGCCGTACTCGTTTCGCATGTCAGCGGGCGTCTTCTGCAGGCGTGAGTAAAGCCGCAGCTCACCGTAGAAGTCATCGGTGAAACTGGTCGTGATCATCGCCTTGGTGTCGTCGCCGAAAAACCATTGCAGCGGCTCGATCAGCTTTTCGTAAGGGCCGCGAAACATGTCGCGCCCGTCGGTGTAAAGAAATTGCGGATCGACCAGCGCGATGAAATGCTGCTCGGCGTCGGATGCTTTCAGAAGCTGATTGAAATACGGATCGACTTGGGCCTTGGGCCGCGGCACGCCCAAGGCGGCCAGTTCATCGATTTCATCGCCTGCCCCTAAGACGAAGACGCGGCCGTCTCCGCCGGGTGCCAGCCAGGCTTTTCTGCCGGCGACAGGGAACACGTTGTTGGCCCCGGCGGCCGGGTTGCCCCAGCGGGTTTTCATGTCCAGGCGGTTCTTCAGCGTGACCGTGTACGAAAACCGTGGCATCTGGCTGTTGTTGGGGTGAACGCCGACGATCAGTTGTTCGACTTCATCGAACGTGACCCCGGCATCGCGTTCCCACTGCTGCCGCCACGATGCGAAGTCAGGGCCGAGGGCCTTCAAGGCGTTACGCCCGTGACCGCTGGCCAAGATGTCAGCCGGGCGAGCGATGAGGTACATTCGGGCGGCGGAAGGGACGAACACCATCTCGACTGGGTCACCCATCGTGGGCGGTGCCCAAAGCGAGTTGCCATCGTCGACCGCGACGACGTTGAACCTCGGGCCATCGTCCTCGCCGCCTGTCGTCGCCCCATCGGCAGCGCTGCCGTCGTCGGTTCCATCAGCCGGTTCGCTGCCGTCAGTGGAATTGCCATCGGGGGAATCGCCGTCGGTTGTTGCTCCGTCATCGGCCGAGCCTTCATCGGCTGCGGCTTCGGTTCCGTCATCGGACGTTAAATTGGCCACCGCAAATCCAATGCCCAACAGCGGCAGCACGCCAATCACACACACCGTCAGCAAGAACGCCGCACCCGCTCCAAGTGTGATCATCAGCGGCAAGTTTTTGGTGATCGGCTTCTTATTCTTGAAGCGGTCGCTGGCCGATGGGGACGTGACTGCCGATTGTTTTGCCGCCGTGACCGTCGCAGGCGTACCACCGCTGGCGGCTTCGCCGGAAGTAGTTACTGGAACGACGAGTGGAACAGATGGCTGCGTTGATTGCGTATTGACTTGCGAGATAGGGCGCGGCGTTGGCTTTGGTTTTTGCTTTAAGTGCTGCTCATATGCGGCCAGCGTCGGGCGGGCGGGTGTCACAATCGGTTGCCGCTGGTCAGACGGCAGGAACTGGCCAAGCTGATCGGCAGCCTGCGATGCCGTCTGATAACGCACGCCGGCGTTCTTGGCCATCATGAACGCAACGACTTTCGTTACCGGTTCCGGCACACCAAACTGTGCCAGCGGCTGGATCGCTTCCGACGCATGGCGTTGCATCTTCTGGCTAACGCTTCCGCCTGCAAACGGGGGTTCGCCGGCAAGCATGTGGTAAAGCGTACACCCCAGGGCGTAAACGTCCGTCAGTGCGTTCGGTGAGTTTCCAGCGACTCCCAGTTCCGGCGCGGCGTAGTCCGCCCGCGCTGCCGTCGCTGCGTCGTCCGATGCCGATGCGAAGCCGGCGAGCGGCGTGGCGGGATCGCACCACAGGACCGCCCGGTTCTGCCCGTCGATGACAATGTTCTCCGGCCGCACGTCGCCATGCGTGAAGCCGGCTTCATGAGCCCGCGACAGCGCCAACGCAGCCTGATAGGCGAAGCGGCAAGCCTGCGCGTGATCAATCCGCTGCCCGTTTTGCAGCCGCTGCGATACGAACTGGCCCGAGACATCGGCGACGGCAAAGAATTTGTATTGGTCTAAATCGGCAAGTTCAAATCCGCGCCACCAATGCGGGTGATTCAGCCCGAGGTGCCCAATCGCCCGATTGGCAGTGCTCGCCCAGCGGTTGGCGTCGGCGACCGTCTCTCCCGCGAAGAACTTCAGGCAAACCGGGTGACCCGTCGTCGCATGCACCGCCTTGAATTGCCCGGCGAGCGGCCCGCCGTCAATGCGGTCGTAAATCTTGTAATCGCCATAGGCGAACGGCCCGGCCCTGCCGCCCAGCAGGATCGTCGCCTGATAGCGGCTGATGACGTTCTGCGACACCAGCCATTCCGACAGCGTCCGCGCATTGCCCTGCGCGGCAGCCCCCTTCACATGGCCAAACTGCTGGCCCAAGCGTTGACACTCTTCGGCAGGCAGCAACTGGCTTTCAATCAGCAGCCGCCAGAAATCAGGGATGGGTATGGTCATGAGCTAAGTTCTGTTTCGTCGCTTATTCGCCAGATTATTTCGCACCTCCACTTTACCGCGCCGGTTCACATCTTGGCAAAGGCCGCAGACGTTCATATTGAACGAAACTGCGCCACCCGCGTAAGATGGCCGCGGAAGTAGTAGGACGGGTTTGCAACCCGTCCACATTAACTCACCATTTGCGGCGCGAATCCCACGACAAGGGCGGGTTATAAACCCATCCTACCCTCTTACCACTCACTCAAACGCATGAAAGCCTTCGAAGCCACCAAGGTATATTTCGACCGTGCCGCCGATGCGGTCGATCTTGATGAAGATTGGCGAACGTTGTTGTTAACGCCCCGCCGCGAAGTCCGCGTTCAAGTCGCTGTGCAGCACGCGGGGGAGATCACGACTTACATCGGCTATCGCGTGCAGCACGACAATTCGCGCGGGCCGATGAAGGGCGGGCTGCGTTACCATCCCGATGTGGATCTCGACGAAGTCCGCGGGCTGGCGGCGCTGATGACATGGAAGACGGCGGTGGTCAACTTGCCTTACGGCGGGGCGAAAGGGGGCATCGCGGTTGACCCACGGCCGCTGAGCAAAGAACAGCGTGAAAAAATCAGCCGCACGTTCATCGATCAAATTCACGACGTGATCGGCCCCGATACCGACATCCCCGCGCCCGACATGGGAACCGGCGCGCAAGAGATGGCCTGGATGCGCAGCCAGTGGGAAAAGTACCACGGCTTCAACCCGGCCGTGTTCACTGGCAAACCGGTGGAGCACTACGGAGCCGAGGGCCGCGAGGAAGCGACCGGCCGCGGCGTTGGCATCCTGGCGGTAAAACTTGCCGGCCGCCTGGGCCGCAAACCGAAGAACACCACCGTCGCGATTCAAGGTTTCGGCAACGTCGGTTCGCACGCGGCGAAGCTGCTTTCCGAAGCGGACTTTCAAGTCGTCGCCATCAGCGATGTCAGCGGGGCGTACCACTGCAAGGACGGCATCAACATCGCCGGGGCATTGCACTACAGTTTGGAAAACAAAGGTTCGCTCGCCGGGTACGCCGATGCCGAGATCATTTCCAACGAAGAGCTGCTGGCGCTCGACGTCGATGTCTTGATCCCCGCGGCCATCGGCGGGGTGATCACCGAGAAGAACGTCGACA
>CALBTA010000081.1 GCA_937967755.1 uncultured Planctomycetaceae bacterium
CGGGATTGATGCCGACGGCGTGATAGATCGTCGCCAGCAGTTCGATGGGATGGACTGGTTTCTCCAGTGGGGCGCTGGCGGTCTTGTCGCTCTTGCCGTAGACAACCCCGCGGCCGATGCCCGCGCCAGCGATGCATGCAGTGTAGCAGTAGGGCCAATGGTCGCGGCCATCTGCGCTGTTGCCGTTGCCGGATGTGGAGATGCCCCGTTGTGGGCTGCGGCCGAATTCGCCCACGGCGACGACCAACGTTTCATCCAGCAACCCGCGATCGTCGAGATCGGTCAGCAATCCCGACAGCGCCGCGTCGAACATCGGGGCGCTTTGAATGCGCATCCGCTTGGGCAAGCCGTTGTGGTGATCCCAAGAGTGGTTGTCGCTGTTGGCGACCTTCGGCCAAATGACTTCGACCACCCGCGTGCCGGCTTCGACTAACCGGCGAGCCAACAGGCAAGATTGGCCGAACGTGTTCCGGCCGTATTTCGCCCGCAAGTCGTCGGACTCTTTTTCAATCGCGAAAGCATCCCGAGCCCGGCCGGATACCAGCAAGTCAAGCGCCGACTGGTAGTAGTGATCGAGTTGGTAACTCTCGGTCGCCTTGTCGATCGTGGGCATGCCGTCGTTAATGATGTTTCGCAACCGTGCCCGCCGCGCCAAGCGTTGCTGCGTCACGTCCGCCGGCAGCCGCAGATCGTCGACGTTGATCTTGTCCATCTTCTTCATGTCCAGATCATCGCCCGGCGGGTAGAGCGTGTACGGATCATGGGCGCGACCGAGGAACCCGGCGCTGCCCCCTTTGCCGACGACGCCGCTCTCTTGCAACGGGCGGGGCATCATGACGAACGGCAGCATCGGTTCGGAAAGCGGTTTCAGCCGCGAAATTTGCGAACCGAACGTCGGGAAGTCTTTCGGCGAAGGCGGTTCCAACTGGCCCGAGGGACTGACCTTATCGGCGGTGTAGCCAGTGTGCATTTGGTAGATCGCCGCGGTGTGGTTGAACAAACCGACCGGCGTGTAGCTCATCGAGCGAATCAGCGTGCACTTGTCGGTCACCTGGGCAAACTTCGGCATCGTGTTGCACAGGTCGATGCCCGGGGTGACCGACTTGATTCGCCTGAAGACGCTCTTCACGTTTTCGGGCACGTCGTCTTTAGGATCCCACAAATCCAAATGGCTCGGCCCGCCTTGCAGATAGAGCATGATGACGCTCTTCGCCCGGCCGAAGCCCGGCCCGCCATAGTTGTCCGATTCATTCGCCTGCGCATCTTGCAAGCCCATCATCTGGCCAAGAGAAAGCCCCAGCAGCGACGATCCGCCGACGCGCAGCAGATCGCGCCGTGATATGCCCAGGTGAGGGTCGCACAGGTCTTTGCCGGGTTGGCCGGGGATTACTAGCATGTTTGGCTCCGATAGCAGTGATGCCACTTCATTATACGGCCGCCGCGGAAGAGGCGTCAACGAATTCCGCGAACGGGTAGAACGGCTGCGAAACTTGAACGCCGAGACGTATGCATCACCCGCATAATCGGTACCGAAGCGATGCGAGCGTGTAAGTGTGACCTTCCGCAGTTCGCCGCAGTCTTCTATAAGCCCCAAAAGTAGGACGGGTTTGTAACCCGTCCATCGAACAGCGAGAGGAGTTAGAAGTGACGTTTCAGCAATTAAAGCGTGCGCTAGTTGCATTCACATTGTTGTTTGCCACCGGCTTGCCGAGCATCATGCCCTGCCTCGCCCAAGACAGCCCGCCCGGCGTGCGTGTTGCCGATCTGCAAGATCAATTGGAAAGCGGGCTGAAGGCGCGGCTGCCGGCTGAGTTTGAATTCATCGCGGTGGTGGTTCAAAGGGTCGAGGATCAGCAGTTCTCAACCGGGGAAGTGAAAAGCGTTTTTCAATGGGCGCGGCGAAAGAACAAGCGCGTTCCGTTTCCCTACTTTCAGCGTGCGATGCGAATCATCGCGGCGCAGAAGGACGTGGAGTTGTAAGCGAATCGATGCTCCCACATAATTCGTGCGAAGCGGCTGGGCCGCTGTTCTTTACTCTCGCACGAATTGACGATTATGAAAACAAAAGCGGAACTGCAACCGATCATCGACCAAATTGCCAGCGACGCCAGCCCCGTAGGGATGGATGCGGTTTATGTTCACGCGTTGATCTTGGACAAGTTGGAAGCGATTGAACGCCGGCTTGACGCGTTGGAATCGACGGGCGGCGACGAAGCGAACGGTTGAACCTGTCGCGTCGTCAATCCTCTAGCTGCTCAATCGCCGACTGCATCAGCAGCGGCCAGACGAGCGTGGCGTCGGCGTAAACTTCCGCGTAGCGGCCGCCCTCTGCCGGCGAGACGAACTTGCCCCAGCTCACCCCTTCGCTGTAAGTACATCCAGATAGCCCGCCCCAATGCACCGGCTCGGGACAAATCCGCACGCCGTATTGAAAGCGGGGCGACTTGAGCTTCGTGCCGAGACGATCGTTTGTGATGTCAAAGTAGGGGCCGACTTGCTGTGCCCAATTCCGCGGAACGCCCCCGCCGATGGTGAAGATACCTAGCCGCCCGGCATCGCCGATGAAGCGGGCGTATTGTTGGAGGTCGAGAAACGGGTTGAACGGGGCGGCCGCTCGAAACAACTCGTCGGACGAGAGCGTCGCCGGGTCGATGCCTTGCTCCTTCAGCCTTTCGCCCATCGCCCAGGTCGAAACATCCAGGCCCAGTTCGCTGTCGGTAAACGCCGGGATGAACACGGGCACGCCTTGCTCGAACGCGCTGCGCAAAATGCCCGGCCCCTCATCCATCTCGGCCAGCCGCTGGCCCAAACAATGGCAGAGGCGAGCGCTCGACCAAACGCCATCGTCAGGCTGCTCAGTCGAAAGCACCCTGCGCACCAATCGCTCCACATCGTTGAGGTTTGCTTCCATCTCGAGCGTGTCGTAGATGCGGTTGTAGCCGCGCTCGAACAGCTCTTCATCGCTATGCCCTGGCGAGTAACGGTAATGGGTCAGCCCGATCGACTCGGTCAGGCCGTGTGCGATCAGCGCCCCGGTTGCGACCACGGCCTGCACCATGCCGCGGTCGATCATCTCGCACATGATGCGGCCTTGCTTGGCGACCGTCATCGCGCCGGTCACTGTCATCACCACACGGCAGTCGGCGTCGCGGGTCATCGCCAGCAGAATTTCCAACGCCTCGCCCAACTGCCGCCCGGCGAAAGCGGTTCGCCCCATCGCTTGCACCAGGTCAGAGAAAGACTTGATCTCGCCCGGATCCAAACTGCGCAACGGCTCCAGGCCATCGCTACGCCCGTCGTGTAGTGATCGTGAAGTCACGCGTTGACACTCTCGCTTCGCGGAATGAATTGTGCCCACGGGACATCATAGTTTTCTCCTGCAAAGCAAGGTAGGACGGGCAGCTCTTCTCAATCGGGCAAGGGTATGAAAATATTGTAGTAGGCACGCTCCGCGTGCCGTAACTGTGCAACGATTCCGGGCATTTCGGCGGACGGCACAGGGACTGTGCCTGCTACTTTGAATTTTCAAACACGATGTTAGGCGGCGATGAGTTCTTTGCGTAAACTTCTTGGCCGCACCCAACAGCCGCCCGCCAGTTCGGCTTGATGTTCGGCGAAGAGTTGGGCGATGTACGGGTCGGCTCCCAGCACCAGGTCGTCTTCGGTGTACGTGTCGGCAGTCGCGGCCGCGATGAGGATTTGTGCTCGGTCGATATTCAGTTGCGGGCGGCAGAAGTCGGCGGCAGCGATCATGGGAAGTCCCTTTCGGCAAGTGGATTAGATTCGGTCTTGGAGAAGCATTTCAAACGCCGGCACGTTCGCAGCCGGCCGCTTGACTTGGATGCTTCACCCCTAATGCAACCGCAGTGCCAAAGCGGGGCCAGGCTGTTCGCCGCGAGCTTTGCTGCAAGGCATAATCCGTTGCTGTAAAACGACTTACGCGCTGGATTCTGTTCGTAATGTTTCGTTGACGCTGCTACGATTTTTTGCTGAGTTTGACATTATTACAAAACGGAGCGGACGACCTCTCGCTAGCCTTGCTCACGATTTTCTGCTCACGCGTTGCTTCAACTTTGCAACTTCGGCTTGAAACTGCTCGCGCCGCTTTTGGAACTCTGCTATCGACTTTTCGCCTTCGGCTTTGACGTAGTCCATGATGATGTTCTCCAGCGCCACGAACTCAGCCGCCACTTCTGCCACTTCGATGGCGATGTCCGGCGGGATGTTCGTCACGCCGTTGGCGTCGCCGTGCAGCAGGTCGCCGGTGTTGATCATCAGCCCGCCGACGCGAACCGGCATGCCAATGTGCAGCACGTGGTTGTACCCATGCGAACAAATCGTACCGCCCGTGAAAACCGGGTAGTTCAACGCCTTCACCTGTTCCAGGTCTCGCCCGGCCCCGGAGGTGATCAACCCCGCCGAGCCGTACGCCTGATAGGTCGAACACATCACCTCGCCGAACGTCGCACCGACCGCCGGGTCGTCCACGTCCTGAAACACCACAACCGCCGGCCCGGGTAGCGTCGCAAACAGTTCCAACTGCTGTTGCATGCCGCCATACCCGTCGCCGCCTTGGGGAGGAACGTCGCTGCGGAATTGTGCGGTGGCTGCGCAGCCGACCATCGGCGGGAGGTTGGGAAACGCTGAACGAATGCGCGCATCCATATACCCAACGTTTTGCGGACGCACCTCGAACAGTTCAATCACGTTGCAGATCGTGGGCGTGTCGACTTGTGCCAGTTTATCAAAGTCGATCAAAGAACTCATTCAACTATTACTGGTGCACGCTGAACGAAGAAACGGCCTAGATATCGTAATACAAACAAAACTCATAAGGGTGCGGGCGGAGCCGGATTTGGTCGGCTTCGTTGGTTCGTTTGTACGCGATCCAAGTGTCGATCACGTCTTGCGTGAAGACGTCGCCCATCAGCAAAAACTGGTGATCGGCGGCCAGCGCGTCGAGGGCTTCATCGAGCGAGCCAGGCGTCTTCGGCACGTCAGCGGCGATCTCTGGCGGCAAGTCGTAAATGTCTTTGTCGAGCGCCTCGCCAGGGTGCATCTTGTTGGTGATGCCATCGATGGCGGCCATCGTGATCGCGGCGAACGCCAGGTATGGATTGCAGCTGGGGTCGGGGCAGCGGAACTCGACACGCTTGGCCTTGGGGCTGGGGCTGTACATCGGAATCCGACAAGCGGCGCTGCGGTTGCTGCGCGAGTAAGCCAGGTTCACCGGCGCTTCATACCCAGGCACCAGGCGCTTGTAACTGTTCGTCGTCGGGTTGGTAAACGCCAGTATACTTCCGGCGTGCCGCAGCAACCCACCGATTGCGTGGAGTGCCATCTCGCTCAGCCCGGCGTATTCGTTGCCAGCAAACAACGGGGAACCCTCTTTCCACAAAGAAAGATGCGTATGCATGCCGCTGCCGTTATCGCCGACCATCGGCTTGGGCATGAACGTCGCGGTTTTGCCATGCTTGCGGGCGACGTTTTTCACAATGTATTTGTAAATCAGCATGTCGTCGGCCATCTTCACCAACTCATCAAACCGCAGATCGATCTCAGCCTGCCCGGCGGTGGCGACCTCGTGGTGCTGGCACTCGACTTTCAGCCCGCAATCGATCATCGTCTGCATCATCTCGTTGCGGATATCCATCAGGTGATCGGCCGGCGGCACGGGAAAATACCCTTCCTTATGCCGCAGCTTGTAACCCAGGTTCGGCCCCAGCCCGGCGGCGCGGGTATCGGTCCCGCGGTTCCACTGCCCTTCGATGCTGTCGATGTAATAGAACCCGGCGTCAGGGCGTTGGTCAAAACGGACATCGTCGAAGATAAAAAACTCAGCCTCCGGCCCGAAGTAAGCGGTATCGGCGATGCCAGTACTCTTCAGGAAATTAGCTGCCTTGCGGGCGACGTTCCGCGGGTCGCGCGAATAGTCTTCCCGCGTGACGGGGTCTTGGATGTTGCAGATCATCACCAGCGTCGCCAACTCGGTGAACGGGTCGATAAACGCGGTATCGGGCTGCGGCACGACCAGCATGTCGCTTTCGTTGATCGCCTGCCAACCGCGAATACTGCTGCCATCGAAGCCCAAGCCGTCTTCAAACGAATCCTCCGTCAACCCGCTGACGGGAATCGTAAAGTGCTGCCACAGTCCGGGAAAATCCATAAAGCGGAAATCGACCGCTTTGACATCCTTCTCACGGCACATCGCCAGAATTTCTTTGGGGGTCATGTTCTGCTCCTAAGTTGCGCAGCGCGCGTGTTGCGAACTTCCGTAGCGGCAAGCTGCCAGCTTGTCCGCTGGATTGCTCGACTTCGGTTTTCGGTCGGTAGTTCGCCTGACCACCGTGTTTATAGTCACTCCGGTTTAGTTCACAAGCTGGCAGCTTGTGACTACGTTGCGCAGGGCGCGTGTTGCGAAACCTCAGAGGTTTTGCAACAGAAGTGTGTGTTTCAGGGTCCCGTTTTTCGTTGCAAAACCTAACCGTTTCGGGCAACACACGTGTTGCATAACTTCACGTCGTTCCAATGCTTCCCATGCGCTGGCCGCGATGCTACCGCATCGCCGGCGACGTTGTAACGTCGCGGCCATTCGGATGTACCGGGATATGCGACCGACTGGTGCATTTGCGACGACCTCTCTCCAGGGCAGGTTTTCCTAACTCGGGAATATACAACGGTTTATGATTCATCCCCTCACGATAATCACGGTCCGAATGTACCAAAACCGAACATTTCGGGGGTGGGTGGTACATATCGCCCTTGGTTGCTGAACAAAAGAATGCCATCGCAGGCCTACCGCAGAAACGTATGTGCGTTAGTACAGTATACAGATATTCCCCTGCCTGTCAACCCCCTGGTACACTTTTCTGGAAAGATTTTCGAGATTTTCTATAGGCGGGGTACGTGCCACTAGCCTCAGCCAGTGCCGTTCGTGATATCTGCTTGCGGCACTGAATGGTGGGAGTCTTTTGACGCCGGAAAGCGATCGCGGAGTTTACTTCCCAAGCACCCTATCTGTAGGTCATATCAACAAGCGACTGTCATAAGCACCTATCCGAAAACCTCGGGACGGATTGGCAATCCGTGCTACTTCTGAGGTTTTAGGATAGGTTCTAGGCCACAACGGCGGTGCGCATAAAACAGGCCCCTGCGCCTCTTGCACCGGGGCCTGCGTGTTCGGCCGAACGTGTGTAAACTGCATCGACGGGTCACACACCCGCCTTACGAACTCAAACAGCCACGCCGCTTTTGGCTTCGGCTTCTTTCACGGTCTTGATAATTGCCGCAGCGACCTTGTACGGATCGGCGTTGGAGGCCGGGCGGCGGTCTTCCAGGCGGCCCTTCCAGCCGTCGTCGATGGTGGCGACGGGAATCCGAATCGAAGCGCCGCGGTCGGAAACGCCGTAGCTGAACTTGTCAATCGACTGCGTTTCGTGTTCGCCGGTCAGGCGCTGTTCGTTGTGGGCGCCGTAGACGCCGATGTGCCGCGGAATCTGCGTGCCGAAGCCTTCGCAAATGTTGCGGAACATCTCTTCGCCGCCGACATCGCGCATCGCACCGTTGCTGAAGTTGGCGTGCATGCCGCTGCCGTTCCAGTCGGTCGCGCCCAGTGGTTTGGGGTGCCAGTTGATGCCGTAACCGTACTTCTCGCCAGTCCTTTCCAGCAAGTAACGGGCGATCCACGTCTCGTCACCGGCGCGGGCTGCGCCTTTGGCGAAGACCTGGAACTCCCACTGACCGGCGGCGACTTCGGCGTTAATGCCTTCCACATTGATACCCGCTTCCAAGCAAGCGTCGAGGTGTTCGTCAACACACTCGCGACCGTAAGCGTTGCGAGCCCCGACCGAACAATAGTACGGCCCTTGCGGCTGGGGGTACCCACCAGGCGGGAAACCTGGCGGCAGGTTGTTCTTGGTGCACCACAGGAAATATTCCTGCTCGAAACCGAACCAAAAATCGTCATCATCATCGTCGATGAGCGCCCGCCCGTTCGATTCGTGCGGGCTGCCGTCGGCGTTGAGGACTTCCGTCATGACGAGGAAGCTATCCTTTCGCTGCGGGTCGGGAACAATTGCGACCGGCTTCAGTAAGCAGTCGGAATCGTCGCCGGTAGCCTGCAAAGTCGAACTGCCGTCGAACGACCACATCGGGCACTCTTCCAAGGTGCCGTTGAAATTTTTGCGGACTTGGGTCTTCGACCGCAGGCTTTGGGTGGGCTTGTAACCGTCGAGCCAGATGTACTCTAACTTGGCAACCATCTTCTGCATTTCTCCTTGCTAACTGCGAAACTAAACGTGGCTTCCGCCTATTGCGAAGCGACTCCTGAGCGCCTGAAGGCGGCACCTGGTGGAGCGCCGATCATGTGGTACATCCGTGTGGGAGAAACCATGCCGCCCTTGGCCTGGTAACCCAAGAATCCGCGTCCCGCTGAAGGACCCTCTCAAGCGACGCTTCACCTATGCGTTGATACGTAGGTATTGCCGCACGAAGATATCGTTTTGCCTGGGCAGTTTCCCTTAGTGCAATGCGCGGGCCAAAAACCCGATGCGAAAGATGATTTTATCGAATCCAACCGCCATTGCAATGAGCAGCGACCAGAGCATTCTCATTTGGGCATCGGTGAACCTGAAAATTGCTCGCATCTTACGCAGTCGCTGACCGATATCTGAGCAAATCAGTTTCAACCGGTCGGACCACGGACGACGCAGCCCTTTGACCGGGCGCAACCCTTCTGGTAGCTTCCAATTGGTTCATTTCTCATCAATTTGGGGCGGCTCGATCGGGCGGTTCATATGAAATCGATAGCGCTACACGAAAGCCTGTTGGCGGCTGGTTTGATCATGATGTTTTGGCTGGCCGGCTGCGATCGCAAGCCAACGCGGGCAGAAGTTCCCGCGCTGGACCCAAGCAGTATCGCATCGGGGGCGATGGCCGCCTACGACACCAACGGCGACGGATCCATCGCTGGAGACGAACTGGAAAAAGCAGCCAGCGTGACCGATCACCCGCAATTGCACGTGAAGGTGATTGATAAAAACACCGACGGGCAGATCAGCAAAGACGAAATTCAAAGCCGCGTTCAGACGTGGATCGATCACAAGACGGGATTCCTCACCTTCAGTTGCTTCGTGAAGATGGACGGCCAGCCGCTGGAAGGGGCGACCGTGAAGTACGTTCCGGAACCGTTCATGGGGGGCGTTGTGGACGAAGCCCAAGGCGTGACCGATGCTAACGGCGGGGCAGTGATGGCCATCGCTCAGGACAAGTTGCCGGCAAACTTGAAAGGTGCCCACGGCATGCGAACCGGTTTCTACAAGGTCGAAATCACTCACCCGACCGCGAACATTCCCGCCAAATACAACACCGAAACAATCTTGGGCCACGAAGTGGCGTCCGACAGCGTGGGGTCGATTACGGTGACGCATGAGTTGACTAGCCGGTAACCCCCCGCCGGGCGGCGAAGAACGAACCTCCTGGTTCGTATGCGCCAAAACAACTCCTTCAATGCGTCGTGAAGATCTGGAGGTTCGCCGCGCGTAAGATCGCTGCTGTCGTGGTCGACCGGCCATTTCTTGATTTCGCAAGCTACGCTTGTATAAGGGAATTTGCTCAAGGACCGCTTGGAATCCGGAAAACTCGATGAAATTTCGGCGAAACGCGTTTTCGATCCTCGAATTGTTGGCCGTGGTGGTGATTTTCGCCATCCTCGCGGCGGCGATCATTCCCCGCGTAATCACTTCTGTCGGAGATACCCGCGGAAACGTCAACGAACACAATAAGCGCATGATCAACAGCGCGGTCGAACGCTACACGGCAGAAACAGGCGACCAGCCCAATACGATCGCCGATTTGGACACGCCGAATTACTTTCCGGACGGTATTCCAAAGAACCCCGTGAACGGGGCGAATTACACGCTTCACCCGACTACGAAACGTGTTCAGGATGGCGGCGGCGGCGGAAAGTAGTTGGAGTTGCCGCGGCACGCAACTGCAGGAAGATTGCGCTCAGGCAAATCAATGCCGGTAACCACTCTCCCGTCGACGCATACAAGCTAAAGCGGTCTTCGACTGGAATCGGTCGTAGCTCAGTGGGCGACTCAAGCTCGGCAGGCCCAATTCTGTGTACATAGCGCCCGTTGCCATTGATGATTCCTGAGTAACCGTTCTCGGCGTTGCGAACGATTGCCCGCCGGTTCTCGATCGCGCGGAGTTGGGCCATCCGCAGCATCGTTTGCGATAGTGCCCACCCGCCATCTTGGCCTTCGCTGCCGCAGTGAACATAAAAGTCAGGCCGCCCGCCCGCTTCTCGGTTTACACGTCGAAAGTGATTGGCGAAACAGACGTCGTAGCAGAGGGCACAGCCGAATGTGTAACTGTGGCCGCGTTCTCCCGATAGTTCGAAAACTGCCGCGTGCTGGCCCGGCAGGTACTGATCGGGTTGAAGATTGATGTCGGCCGGCGGGCCGTGTGGAGTTACTTCGCGCCACGGAGCAAGTCGCACCTTGTCATAAACACCACCTCCGCCGGTAGCGTTGTCGACGAATACCAACGAGTTGTGCCGGGTGAGCTGCGTATCGCCTGGCTGTAAACGCTGGCATCCCATCAGCAATGCCGCGCCGCTTTGGTGCGATGCCTCTTGAAGGTACTGCATAACCGCCGAGGCGTACTCTTCGCGTGAACGCCCGAACGCCAGTGCTGTGGTGTCGGCGGGAAGCGGGTGTTCGTGTGTAGGGTTTCGTAGTTCGGTTCGCCCATCCGCAGCACGAAAGCCGTGACCATAAGGCAATTGTACTAACCGGTGGTGGTACGCCAATTCCGGCCATACGAGCAGTTGCGGCTGCTCGGCAAATCCCCAACGGCCTAAACTATCTGCGTGAACGGGCGGTAAATCTATCTTGGGCATCAGCGCGATCGTCGGACCAGGATGCTCAACGTGCTGCCGCGAGCGCCAACTGCCGTACCCAAGCGCGCAACCGAGAATGACTAGCGACAGCACGACCGCCGCTTGCCGGCTTTGCAAATGCGAAGTTGGCAAGCGGTGGACGGAACGAAAAAGTAGCGTGCCTACATCCACGATCGCGCCGTTGACCATTGCAATGAGCAGCGTCAACGTATGCTGCCCGCCGATGTCCACAACTTGTGCGAAGTTGCCGCGGCCAACTTGAGTCAGCGAAAGGTTCAACCAACCGCCGCAACTGCCATCGACCGCCAGGTGCAAAACTTCCCGGCTGATTTCATACATTGCCCAAACGATTGGCAACAACAGCCCCATTGGTATGTGAAGCCGGTGCGACAACCGGCGTCCCCACCAAAACGCGGCGGCAAACCAACCTGCACCGACCAACGCGACCAGCAGCAGCAACCCAGCGTACGGGCCAAACATCGCATCGCCGGCGTAGCAATGCCGGATCCAATCCAAACCAATCAGATGGAACAACGCTCCGCCGGCAAACGCGGCCCAAACCGATCCGCGCTGTTGAACACGAACTAACCAGGCCACTCCCACCGGAACCAGGGCCACCCAAGGCAACAGCGGGAAATCAAACGGCGGGAAACTTAGGCCCAACAGCAGCCCAGCAATCACCGGCAGCGCCAACACGCCATAGCGGCGCAGCGAACGCGGTCGGTTGGAATGAAGCGCACTGTCAGGCATGAGCAGCGGGGCGATGTTTGCAGATCGTCGAATTCGATAAACAAACTTAGCCCGCGCAAGGTGGGCAAATTGTCGCCGCCCACCAGCCGCTTTCGGGAACCGGCTCTTCGCACCGGATGTACCGATTGCAACGAATCGGAGTGCGGCTACCCCTTCGCCGGCACGCCGGAAACATACTGCCGCCAACTATCGAGTTGGTCTTGCGTCAGACTGTTCTCGCGCGTGAGCTCGTGATGAAGCGATTTGTCGGTGCCTTGCACCATCACGCTGACGGTCAGGCGGCCGTTTTCTTCGTATTTGAAGCGGACTTCGATGGGCGTTTGGGCCGGTAGGTCTTTCGGCAAATCGCGAACGCTGCAGCGGCCAAGCTGCACGCAATCGTCGGGCGAACTGCTTTCGCCTTCGACAATTTGCACCAGGATCGACCGCTGGTTTGCCTTTTCGGTTTTGAAAATTCGGCGCGCGGTGATCGGCAAAGGGGTGTTGCGGGGAATCACGATCGCGTTGCGGCGGCGCTTGGTTTGCACGTCGACGGCGACCACGCCCAAACTGTGTGAATTGACGTTCTTGATTTTGAATTGCGATTGCCCGCCTCCGCCGCGGGCGAGCAGAATGCCGGCTTGTAACGCCGCCCCGTGAGCGACCGCCTCGTCCGCCGAAACGCTGCGGTTTGGCTCCTTGCCCGATAGCTCCTTCAGCATCTGTGCCACCATCGGCATGCGAGTGGAACCGCCCACCATTAGCACGTGGTCAATATCGTTCCATTCCAACCCGGCCGCTTGCAGCGTTTGCCGCGTGGTGAATGCCGTGCGGTCTAGTAGATCACGCGTCATGTCTTCATACATCTCGCGGGTGATCTCGCTGCGCACCGCGTTGCCTTGAAAATCGCAAGCGATCGTACACTTGCTACGGGCTGAGAGCGTGCGTTTGGCGTCTTCGGCTTCCCGCCAGAGCCTACCGTGCGCATTGGCATCATCACGGGGATCGACCCCGAACTTGCGAATGAACTCTTCGGCGACCAAATCGACCAGCCGCTGATCCCAATCTCGGCCCCCCAGGCGCACATCGCCATCGGTCGCCAGCGCCACGAAGTCGCTGCCGCGCAGCCGCATGACAGTCACGTCGAACGTTCCGCCGCCGAGGTCATAGACAAGAATCGTTTGCTCTTCGGGTGCAGTTCCGTCAGCTTTCAAAAACCCTTGGGCGAAGCCGAACGCCACGGCGGCCGCGGTCGGTTCGTTAATGATGTCCATCACTTCAAAGCCCGCCATGTAGCCGGCATCTTGTGTCGCTTTGCGGCGAACTTCGTCGAAGTAGGCGGGAACGGTGATGACTACCTTTTCGAATTCGCCGATCTGTGCTTGGGCGTCCAACCGCAGTTTGTTCAGAATCCAAGCCTCCAGCGCCTCGGGTGGGTACTGCCGCCCACCGAGTTGCTTCGTGAACATGCGGTGGCCCAACTCTCGCTTAGCGCATTCGGCGATGGCGTCGTAGTCGGTGGCGAACGCCTTGACCGCCTCTTTGCCAACGATTACGTCGTTCCCTTCGAACAGCAACACGCTGGGGGTAATCTTGTCGCCTTCGCCGTTTTGCAACGTGACGGGCCGGCCGAGATCATCCAAATAGGCCACGGCCGAAAACGTCGTGCCCAAATCGATGCCGACCGCTAGTTGCTTGTTCTCACTCATGAATCAAAGCGTATATCTGGTGGATCCGTTGCGAACTGAATAAGCCTTGCATCTTAACATCCCTCACACATGGGATGTAGGGCGTGCGGCATGGCGGTCTTGGGAAGCAAACCCCCGGTGGCTTAATGGCTGGCTGGCAAAAGATGCCGAATGTGCCGTTACTCTCGAATTCAAGCAAGACGACGCCAACTGAGAAAGTTCGCGGGTGCGGCTAGCAGCGCAGCCGAAGAACTACTTACCACGGAAGGCCAAAGATCTTAGCACGGACGCAGCTAACTCGGCCTAGCAGGAAACGCGTCCATGCCCATTGAAGTTTTTCACACGCTACTGTTTGCCGCGTTTGTCGTCGCGTGGGCCGTTGTCGGCCAGATGGCGGTCTGCCCTGACGGATAG
>CALBTA010000082.1 GCA_937967755.1 uncultured Planctomycetaceae bacterium
GCGACTAAAGTTCGCAAATGTTCGTACCTCCTGAAATTAGCCAATGTGGACAATCATTTGACATTGTTGGTAGATGGATCGCCCGTGGCATTCGACGGGCTGACAACCTTCGTCGCCCATAACCAGCCGGTGCCCCACTGGAGCGATTCCGACCCCGGCGACCTTGCGCCTGCCGGTGTGGGCAGCGAAGGTGCCGCGTTGACAGTGGACCGCCTGAAAGTCCTGCGGGATGTGTATTACATCGCCGTGAAATCGCCCCGGTCGGGTATCGATCGAAATGGATTGGTGGACTACGATGAATCTCAGTTGAACCATTTGAAGTCCTTGTCTAATGGGGATATTCGGAAGGTTTTGGATCGCCCCGAAGCCGCGCTGTTGGAAAATCCCGAGCTGTTCGCCGACATGTTTGGCAGCCGCCGCACGGTCGAATTCGACCTCGGCGAAGACGAATTCTTTACGCTCGGCGACAACAGCCCGCAAAGCCAGGATGCCCGCATTTGGGATCCCAACGAGCACTTTTTCGATCGCCAGTACATGCTCGGGAAAGCGCTGTTCATTTATTGGCCCCACGCCACGGGGCCGCTGTGGCTTCCCAACCCATGGGACGGGCTGCGGTTGACCTTCCCGATCACACCGAACTTCTCGCGGATGGGGTTCGTACGGTAACCAACCAATTGGCCGCTCGCGGCTTCGCAGCACGCAGTCATGTGTTCAACGTCAAGGAAGACGAATGACCATCTTACGCGTCGAAAACCTCGTCAAACGCTACGGCAGCCGAACGGTCGTCAAAGGTGTCAGCTTCGAAGTCGGCGAAGGGGAAATCGTCGGCTTGCTCGGCCCCAACGGCGCCGGCAAGACAACCAGTTTCCGCATGACCTGCGGCATGGTCGCTCCCAACGGCGGCAAGGTCTTCCTGCAAGGCAAAGACGTCACCGAGTGGCCCATGTACCAACGGGCGGCCGAAGGGGGCATGGGCTATCTGGCTCAGGAATCAAGTGTCTTCCGCAAACTGTCCGTTGAACAAAACCTGACCGGCATGATGGAACTGCTCGGCATGGATCGGGCCGCGCGCAAGTCGCGCTGCGACGATTTGCTGGAGCAATTTTCCATCACGCATATTCGTAAGTCGAAAGCGGGCAACCTTTCCGGCGGGGAACGCCGGCGGTTGGAAATCGCCCGCTGTTTGGTTTCCGATCCGGCCATCATCTTGTTGGACGAACCGTTCACCGGCATCGACCCGGTTACCATCGAAAGCATTCAAGTCATCGTCCGCGATCTGCGCGACCGCGGCATTTCCATCCTGATCACCGATCACCGGGTTCGTGAGACGCTGGAAATTACCGACCACAGTTACGTCATCCGGGCCGGCGAAGTGCTTTGCAACGGGGCTCCCGACGAAGTCCTCGCCAACCCCGATGCACGGAAGTACTACTTCGGAACCGGCATGGACATCGGGCAAACCGAACCGGCGCCGCCCGAACCTGAACCGAAAACCCAACTCCGCATGCGGCGGCGCAGTGATCTGGATGCGGCCTAATCGGTCGTCGAATTTGTCTTTCATCGTGGGTATCCCCTCCGTTGGTTTCGCAGCGCGCGTGTTGCAAAACCTCCGAGGTTTTGCAACACGATGCCGGCCTTCATGGTCCCGCTTTTTGTTGCAAAACCTCGCTCGTTCGTGCAACACACCTGTTGCAAAACCTCCGTCGCCGTCTCAGGCTGGCTCCGGTGCGCCGGCCCGCATTTCTCGATGCGTCGCATCCGCGGCTACTTCCCTGATTGCAATCAAATTCACCAACCCGGTGGCTAGTTGCTGTGCTGGAATTCTCGTAACTCACTGTCACCCTTGGCGTTGCGCGAATCACCACGTTCCGGCTTGTTCGATGGTCGGTGGTGAATGTTGGACCCTTTTCGACATGTTCGACACTTTCCGAAGTACTGTACTGATAACCAATTAAGTCCATTTGTTCCCGCCATCGCAATGCTCAAGATTCACCAAAGTTCGGCCATATCAAGGGTGGTGGTGAATCTTTGCTATTTCTCCATGTACGCCGCGTCTCTCCGAGACCGTCCGTTGGCTGCGAGGGCATATCTACTCGAAAGCAGCGGTACGGATTGGCAATCCGTACTACACCCGCTGTTTTCGGATAGGTGTTTCGTGTCTTCGCAGAGCTCACATCGCATTGAAGTACAGCCTTACCGTCAACTTCCCTACAAACCCCATTCTCTACAGGTAGTACAATACATACGTACATTATACCCAAAGTGGTACACTTTTCGGGAGGAAATCTCAAGATTTTGAGAATTTCACCAAAAATATTTTCTGGCGCTATCAGGCAAGCACCAAATCGACCCCGGTGGTGAAAAACTGAACGCTCTGAAGCGGAACGGCGCGAGCCGTCCAGTGTGTTCAATCAAACTACCGGGCGGCTTGAGCCGCTACGCTTTAAGAAATCCGACCTTCGAGAATCCTCACTCCGCTGGGCCCAGAACGATCGTCGCGGCAATAGGGCGGTGGTCCGAGGCTTCGGCTTCGGGTAGCACGCTGATCGATTTCGCCGTGAGCCGCAAGCCGCCCCCGTCGCGAACCGCGATGTGGTCGATTTCAACCGTGGGCCTTTGGGCGTTGAAAGTGAACCGCGCGTCGTTCGGCTTTTCCGCGAAGCGAAAGCCGGCGTCGGTGAAGAGCTTCAGCGTGGGCGAACCGGGCCGCGCGTTGTAGTCGCCCAAGACCACTGCCGGCAAGTCGCGATCTTTCAAGTGGGCCAGCAGGGCCGCCGCCTGCGGGATGCGGAGCTTCTCGCTGGTCCAATCGAAGTGAACGTTCGCGACCAGCAAGCGGTTGCCCCTTTCGGTTTCAACATCCAGCACCAGGGCGACGCGCGGTTCCCGCCCATCGGGCAAACGGACAACGCTGGAATCTTTAATCGCCAACCGGGAAAGCATCGCCAACCCGTAGCGGCCTCCGTCGTAGTCCATGAACGCACCGAATTTACCTTGGCTCTCGGTCAACTCAGCGAACCGGGCCGTTTGATCGACCCCGCCTGACCGGCGACAAACCTTATCGATCTCTTGCAGCGCGATCAAACTTGCCCCCGATTCCTTCAGTATCTTCGCTTGGCGCTCTAAGGCAGGCTTACCCGCGAAATCAACTCCGTGCCGCACGTTGTAAGACAACAGCCGCACTTCTTCCGCCGCTGCGCAAGAAGTGAACACCACCAACACGAGGAGCAGGCGAAAGAGGATACCCATGATGTTTTTGCCCTTTGATTTGGCCTACATCCGTTCCACCACATTGATGCCTAGCAGCCCGAGCCCCTGTTTCAGGATGCGGGCGGTCAAGTCGCAGAGCTTCAGGCGGCTGGTGCACAGTTCGTCCGTCTCGGCTTTGAGGACCGGGCAGTGTTCAAAGAATGTTGAGTAGGCCTTGGCGAGGGTAAACAGGTACGCGGTCAACAGGTTCGGGCGGTAGTCGAGCGTGACGGCTTGCAATGCTTCGGAAAACCGCAGCAGCGCCAAAGCCAGCGCTCGCTCTTCGGGGTGTTTCAGCTCCACCGCTGATCCGTCGGCGCGAAGCGCTGCCACATCGACATCGCCCCGGGCGAAGATACTCTGCACACGGGCGTAGGCGTACATCATGTACGGAGCCGTGTTGCCGTCGAGGGCGACCATCTTGTCGAAGCTAAAGATGTAATCGCTTTCACGGTTCTGCGAGAGGTCGGCATACTTGATTGCCGCATGGCCAATCGTTTCGGCGACCTGTTGCTTAGCATCGTCTTCGACATTGGGCCCCGTTACCGCGAGCGATCTTGCGACCGCCTCGTCGAGCAAGCCTTCCAGCCCTACAGTATCGCCGGCCCGAGTCTTGAAGGGCTTTCCATCATCGCCCAATACGGTGCCGAAAGCGACATGCCGCAGATCAACATCCGTAACGCCGCATTTTTTCGCCACGGTGAACAGCTTTTGAAAATGCTCGCCCTGGCGGTGGTCGACGACGTAGATAATCGCATCGGGATTCCACTGTTCGATCCGGTAGGCAATCGTCGCCAGGTCGGTCGTGGCATACAGGTACGCCCCGTCCCGTTTGCGGACGATCATCGGCGTATCGAACTCATCCAGGAAGACGCAAGTCGCCCCTTCGCTCTCGGTCGCCAGGCCGCGACTTTCCAGACCGGTGACGACGTCGGCCAGCCGGTCGTGGTAGAAACTTTCGCCCAATTCGTAATCGAATTGAACATCCAGCCGATCGTAAATCCGTTGAATGTCTTGTTTGCAGTTGGGCAGGAATTTCTGCCACAGGGCAAGGTTCTCTTCGTCACCCGCGTGCAGCTTGGCCGTTTCGGCGAGCACGGCCGATTCGATCTCTCGATGCTCGGCGAGCGTTTGCGTAAACGTATGGTCGGCATCGGCCGCGTCGATCTTTTTGGCCAGCTCTTCCATTTCCTTGCGCAGGTCGTCACGCTCGCGATCGAGTTTCGCCAGGGCTTGGGCCGCTTTCTTGTCGGCTTTCTTATCGCCTGTCGGCTTCGCCGCGTTCCGCTCGGCCAGTTCGGTTTCAATCGCTTCGATGCGCTGCGTCACCTTGGGCAGCCGCCGCTGGTCGGCCAGGTAGTCCATCAGCCTTCGTACCTGGCGATAAACGCCCACCAACTCTTCAACCGGGTTGGCGTCGTAACTCGCCTGGTCGCCGAAGTGCTTCCAGCCGTAGATGATCATGCCGAACTGCGTGCCCCAATCGCCCAGGTGGTTGTCGGTAATCACTGTGTGACCGAGGAACCGCAGCGTGCGGGCGATTGAATCGCCGATCACGGTCGAACGGATGTGACCAACGTGCATCGGCTTGGCAACGTTCGGCGAGGAAAAATCGATGACAAACGTCTGCGGCGACGCGGCCTTCGGCACGCCCATCCGCTCGTCGGCAAACGCTTGTTGCAACTGCTTCGCCAGGAAGCCGTCGGCCAGCCGCAAGTTGATGAAGCCGGGGCCGGCGACTTCGGGCGGATCGCAGAGATCGGCGACGTTGACCTGGGCGACGATTTCGGCGGCAATCTCACGCGGGGGTTTACCCAGCACCTTCTTCAGCGGCATTGCGAAGTTCGCCTGATAATCTCCGTGTTGCGGATTGCCCGCGGGGCGAATCATGTCGAGCAACGGGGCCGGGTCGTCGGAAATTTCGGCGAGGGCCGGGGCGAATCGTGACTTAAGTTCGGCAAGAAGATCCATGTTTGAGTGCGGGATGCGGATTGCGGATTGGAGAATGACGACGGGGCAACTCGATCCGCCGCCCGCTATTCGATGCCGGGAATCTCAACCTTCACCGCGTCGCCCCAGAGGCTTTCCAGGTCGTAGAATTCGCGGGTTTCTTCATCGAACAAGTGGACGACAACGTTGCCGTAATCGAGCAAGATCCAACGGCTTTCGTCGTACCCTTCACGACCCAATCGCTTGTCGCCGAGTTGGCCTTCCAGGACGTCGTCCACCTCTTCGCTGATGGCGTGCAGTTGGCGCCGGCTGGTTCCGGTTGCGACGACGAAGTAGTCGCAAATCGGCGTGACGCTGCGAAGGTCCAAGACCACGACATCCCGCCCGCGGTTGTCGAGCGCGACCCGCGCCGCGGCCAAGGCGAGCTGCAATGCCGGGTCGGTGCCGTCTGCGTTGGGGTTGTTCGCCGGGTTCGTCAATTTTTCTGGTGGGGCAGCGGGGGCCACTTTCGTTCCTCAAGAATTGTACAACCACGAATTGACACCGATTCTATCGGTTAGTGACCAACCTGTCAGCTGGCAGGTTCGCTCAAGTGCTCGGTGCGAAGGGAAAATCATCGTCAAGCTCGGCTTCGGAAAGTTCGACCAGGAAGCCCGCGACCCGTTGGACGATGAGCTTCATCACCCGACGCCCCTTTTCGGCGGACGCGGCGTGCGGGTTGCCGCTGCCGGAATTTGTTGTGAGCAAATGCCACGGCCGGCTCAGGGAGACCCAGCCCTCGCGGAGCGCTTCGAAGCGCAGCGGACGGGTGGCCCTATCATCAGCGGTGATCGCTCCGTTGGCCTCGATCGCGACCAAGTGGGGGAAATACGCCAGCGCCAGCGACGTTTCCATCTCGCCAGCATGATCTTCTGGATGGTCGAAAATGTCGGCGTACTTGTCTTTCACCGTGGGGCCGTACCAATTGCACAGGAAAATGTGGGCGGGCGAATCGCCGTACAGTTCGCGGAGCAGCGGTTTCATTTCGTTGCCGCCATGGCTGTTCAGAAGGACAACTTTCTCTATGCCCGACTGCACCAGCGAATCGATCAGATCGCTGACTACCGCGTACAGCGTCGAAGGGTTCAAGTTCATCGCCAGCGGAAACTCACGCATGTTGGTTTCCGTGCCGTAGGGGATCGTCGGCAGCAGCACAACCTTCGCCCCGCGGCGGTGCGCTTCCTCGCAAACATGCTGCCCAATGGCATCGGCTTCGTAGGTATCGGTGCCGTAAGGAAGGTGCAGATTATGCGGCTCGGTCGCCCCCAACGGCAACACGGCAACCTCGAAAGGTTGATCCTTCGTATAGCCGTAGTTGGTTTCCGCGAGGTTCCAGGGACGCATGGTTTGGCGACTGTCAAGTTATGTCTTCTGGGCGCAACTTATCCTGCGCAGCGTGCCGAACAGCGAGCACTAGCACTTCCTCTGCGTCGATCTTGAATATAACGCGGTGCGTTCCCCGGGAACCGAGTCCAAAATGAAACTCGCGGATTTCCACGGGCGTCTCTTCGTTCTCAGTCGCCAAGGGCCATTGTTCCGGGCGGATATCCAATCCCGCGATCGCAGCGGGAATTTCATCGTACCGCCGTGCCGCCTGCGCAGGCGAATGATTCTCTAACCACCATCGTGCGTTGCGACGAATGTCCTCGAAGGCGCGCTCGGAAGTGACGACCCTCATTCCGTCCTCGGGGGAAACCCAAACTCGTCAAACATCCGCGCGTCCATTTCCTCCAGAGTTAGCACTCGCCCCGACTCAACATCCTTCAATCCCTCGCGAATCGCTTCGACATCTTGCTGATGCCGTTGTTGAAGAGCATCCATTGCGCGCTGGTGCGTCTCAGCGTCAACCAGTACGTACCGGGCATCGGACTGGGAATCGCGCACCGTGATGGGCCGACCGTTGCCGGATAAGATAGCCAATCGTTGCTCGTCGGAAAGTGTGACCATTGGTGCATTTTACTCCCGTGCGAGTGACTGGATCAAGTCAACTCGACGTTCGGTTACTGTTCACTCGAGACGCCAGGAACCGCCCGTCGGAGCGCGGCGAATCCTTCCGCGGTGACGCTTGTTCCCTCGACGTCGACGAATTTCAAAGTCTTCAGCCCGTGCAAGTGTTTCAGCCCCGCGTCGGTGACCGGCGTTCCGGTCAGCCAGAGTACTTCGAGGGTCTCTAGCTCCGCCAGCGAGCGCAGCCCGTCGTCGCTGATACGGCAGCCCGAGAGATCCAGGTTTTGCAAGCTCGACATCTTGGCGATGTGTGTGAGCGCTTCATCGGTGATGTTCGTTCGTTCCAGATTGAGTTGCAGGAGCGATTCGCGGGGCGCAAGCGACTTGATGCCGAAGTCTGAAATCTCGCAATAGCCAACGTCCAGCCACTGCAACCCAGAGACGCTGGCGATCTGTTTCATCGATTCGTCCGTGATGCGAGTCTTGCCTAGGTAAAGGCGCGGAGCGTTCTCACCCGGTATCAGGGACGCCAGTTCCTCGTCGCCGATGCGCAAGAATTCAATATATTCGCGATCGAGCTGTTCGTAACGCTCTCCGGTCAAGCGTGCCAGCGTCGCCGCGTCGGCTTTGTCGCGGTACACGGCATCCAGGTATTGCACGAATGCAGCACGATATTTTCCGCCTTGCCCATCCATGAAAAAATGTGCCAGCCCGGCTGACTGGCTGTACAACCGCGGCAACTGATCGCCCGCCGACTTCATATCGGCCCGGCCCATCGCCACCAGTTCCGCCAGCGAAACGTAGTACTCTTCCGTCAACGCGCGATAGCGTGCGAATTGCAACCGGTACGAAGTGGGGCCGCCGACGACGAAGTAGCCATCCCCTTTTTGCAACGATTCCATGTATGTAGCGATACCCTCCACGACCCAAAAGTTATGGTTGACGCCAGCGGGGCGGCCACGGTGCAGCCGTTCATGGAAAAGCTGGTGGGTCGCTTCGTGGAACTGCGTGGCGAGAGTTTCGTCGTCGGCGTAGAAATATGCCGTGCGCGACTTCTCAGCGTAATATCCCAGGCTGACCGCGATGCCGGGCTCGTCGCGTTTTAAGTGATCGACGTACTGCTGCTTGTTGGCGAACAGCATGACTTTGTGATTCGGTTCATTCAGTCGCGACGGCTGGCGATCGAACCTGCGTTCCAGTTCGGCCTGCGTAAACCAATAGTTGGCGAACATTTGCCGCCACACGGCGTGCAATTCCTCCAGCTGCTCGCCCACCGCCAACGCCGATGCCTCGTCATGATTCGTTGTGATCTCGAAATGTTTGGTCTCGACTTTCCACCCTGGCGACACTGTCTTCACCTGCGCCTGCTGCTGGTCGGCGGCTGCGATCACCCGGTTGGCCCGTTCGCTCCCGGGATCGGCTCGCAACGCTTCGTTGGCCCAGGTATATGCCCTGGCCCGATCCCCATCTTCCAATGCCTGCTGTGCCAGGTTGAGAATGTTCTCGGCGTAGAATCGCTGTAGACTTTGCAGCGACGCATCGCCTTCCAACTTGGCTGGGCGGTTCTGGCCGTTGGTTTGCGGTGCGAACAGGTAGTTCCTGCCGGGGCTGCCGACCGATGCCCAACGCAAAATCGCTTTCGTGTCATCGCGATTCTGCACGGAAGTTTCCAGCCGTTTGTTCAACAGCGAAACGTATTTGTCGTGCAGCGCCGTGCGTTGTGCGGCCAGCGATTCGCGATCCGGCTCGTCAGCGAGCGCCGGCAAGCACGCGAAGCTGCCTACTACGACCGCGTACCAGAAATACAACCGGGGCCAGACCTTCACAACAATCCTTCCGACTAGCGTCGAGCGAAAAACGGGGGCGACTGCGCCCCGCAATCCCATTATAGCCGACAGGGCGGATTCGCCGGCGGGTATCCGTGCCGCGAATTCCGCTCCCGCCCCGAAAAGGAAATAGCTACAAGCGCGGCCCTGATTTTACGCCGCACGCCTGTTGAGCGCGGCGAAGCACATCACCCGCTTGTTTGCGGGCTTGCGCTGCCCCGTCGGCGAGAATTTCTTGCACCTTTTCCGGATCCGCTTCCAATGCTGAGCGGCGCTCGCGAGCTTCGGCGAAGAAGTCTGCGGCCGCGTCGGCGAGGGCTTTCTTTACTTCTCCATAGCCGAACCCGCCGGCGCGGTACTTGGCCGCCATCGCTTCGCGATCCGCATCCGACGCGAACAGTGCGTATAGCTGGTAAAGGTGATCGGTCTCGGGCTCTTTGGCATCTTCCATCGGGCGCGAGTCGGTCGAGATCCGCATGATCTTCTTCCGCATCGGCTTGACCAGTTCGAAAATTTCGATGTGGTTGTTGTAACTTTTCGACATTTTCTCGCCATCGGTCCCGACGACCTTCGCGGAATCGTCAAGCACATGCGGCTTGGGCAGTACGAACACCTCGCCGTAAGCGTGGTTGAAACTTCCCGCGATGTCGCGGCAAACTTCGATGTGCTGCACCTGATCTTGTCCCACCGGAACGATGTCGGCGTCGTAAGCGAGGATATCGGCCGCCTGCAACACGGGGTATGTGAACAGGCCGGCATCGGCGGAGATGCCGCGTTCCTTCTTCTCCTTGTAAGAGACGCAGCGTTCCAACAAGCCCATCGGCGTGACGGTCATTAACAGCCAGGTTAGTTCAGAGACTTCCGGCACATCCGATTGCACAAACAGAATCGCCCGCTCTGGGTCGAGCCCCAGCGCCAACAGGTCCATTGCCGCGTCAAGCGTGAGTTGCTGCCGCACTCGCGAGAGCTTTTGCCCTTGCGCCAGGTCGTGCTTTCCCCGGGCGCGAAGCGTGGTTAGCGCATGCAGATTAGCGATGAAATAGTACGAGTGGTCTTCATCCTGCAAGGCGATGAACTGGCGAATTGCGCCGAAATAGTTGCCCCAGTGGAACCGGCCTGTCGGTTGAATGCCTGATAGTACGCGCATGGCAGGAGCGAAATGTTCAGCAGGGTGGGCTAGGTGGAAGCGGCGATGGGAGCCACGGTGATGTTCGACGAAGCAGCTTGCGAATCGAGCCTCATTGTACCAACGATTTCGCTAACCGAAGTTGCGTTCAACTCGCCCAGCGCCGCTGGCAATTCGTCCAATATCCGCATCGACACGGTAGGGTCGTAAAAGTTCACCGTGCCGAGTTGAACCGCGGATGCCCCGGCGACGATAAACTCCATCACATCGTCGATCGTCGCGATTCCCCCAATGCCAATCAGCGGCGAATCGACCGCTTGGGCAACCTGGTGCACGCAACGGAGGGCGATGGGTTTGATCGCTGGGCCGCTCAGGCCTCCCATCACGTTGCCCAGCATTGGGCGACGGTTACGCCAATCGACGGCCATGCCAAGCACGGTGTTGATGAGCGATATCGCATCCGCTCCGCCTTCGTCCGCGGCCGTCGCGATATCAACGATTCGAGTGACGTTGGGCGTTAGTTTGGCGACGACGGGCAGATCGGTTGCTGCGCGAACTTGGGCGACCACTTCGCGGCAGGCATCCGGGTCCGTTCCGAAGTCGACGCCCCCTGTGACGTTGGGGCAAGAGATATTCAGTTCCAACGCAGCGATGCCCTCAATGCCGTTCAACTGCCCCGCCATGACGACGAACTCATCGCGCGTCCGCCCGGCGATGCTGACGATGTGCGGCGCGCCGATCTCCGCCAGGTAGGGTGCGTGGTGGGCAATGAATGCGTTGATGCCGTCGTTGTCTAGCCCGATGGAGTTCAACATCCCCGCAGCCGTTTCCACGGTTCGCCAGGGGGCGTTGCCGACGCGGGGCTCGGCGGTAATTGTCTTGGGAACAATTCCCCCTAACCGAGAAAGATCAACCAGTTCGGCCATTTCGCGCGCATAGCCGAACGTCCCCGATGCAACCAGCACGGGGTTGGGCAATTGCAATCGCCCTAGCGATACGCGCAGGTCGACTTCTTTGGCTACGTCAGTCACGGTGATGTCAAAGGCGGATTGTTACTTCTCCAGCGCTAATGTAACGCTGACGCCGAGATTCAACAATTCCCGCCGACACCAATCAACCCGGACACGAATGCGGGCAAGAGTACCCGCACGACGTAGCCGCGTTAGATAATGCCGCCGTGCGTGCGGAAGGGCGTGCCGTGATCCGGCATGTCGAGGAACCAGAACCGTTCCCATTCGTCCAGGAACAGCCGCATGTTCTCGGATGTGAACAGCAACTGCTGCGTTCGGCGAGACGGG
>CALBTA010000083.1 GCA_937967755.1 uncultured Planctomycetaceae bacterium
TCACCAGCGGACGTGACCGGGGAAGGATTTATCGTATTGTGCCGCCGGACTTCCAACGGCCTACTTCGTCGCTGGCCGACGCAACGACTGCGGAACTTGCTACCGAGTTAGAGAACCCCAATGCTTGGGTACGCGAGACAGCGCAGCGACTGCTCGTGGAACGCCAGGACAAGTCAGCCGTAGATGCGCTGCGCAAGCTGATCAGCGATTCCGATTCTGCGTACGGCCGCCTGCACGCCTTGTGGACGCTTGAGTCCTTGGGTGGGAGCGACGAAGCAACCTTGCTGCGAGCCCTGGACAACGGGCATCCTGCCATCCGCGAGCACGCCGTGCGGATTGCCGAGCGGCATATGAGTTCGCTGCAAGCGGTTGCCGAGAAAGTCGCTTCGCTGGCCAGCGACAAACACCCGCGGGTGCGTTATCAAGTGGCGTTTACGTTGGGCGAACTATCGGATCGCGGCGCGGCGATCGATGCCCTGGCGGCGATTGCTGCGGGCGCCAAGAGCGACGAACAGATCCGCACGGCGGTTCTCAGCAGCGTGCCCGACGATGCCGCCCGTCTGCTCGACGCACTGGCCACGCAAGACGCTCTGCGTGATGCCGGCGGAGAAAAGTTGCTGGCGGAACTGGTCGGCCTGATCGCCGCCCGTGGCGATCAGGCGGAGATCGATCAGGCAATGATGGCGCTGGCGACTTCCGAACAGGCGCCAACCCAATCACGATATGCGGTCGCATTGCGGCTGGCGCATGGCATCGCGCGGAACGGCAATTCATTTCGCAAAACGCTCGAAAGACAACCGCAAGAAATTCGCGACCGGTTCGACAGCTTGCTGAGGCAGGCCCATACGGATGCCGTCGATTCGCGGCAAGCAGCCGCCCTTCGCCGCCAGGCGATAGAGCTATTGCAGTTTGGCGAGTGGTCGCAGATGAGTGAAGCGCTTACTTCCTTGTTGCGCGCCCAAGAGCCAACCGCGATACAACTGTCGGCGATCCAAACGGTATCGACGTTCGACGAGCGCGAGGCGACCGCCCATCTGATCGCCCGTTGGCGGGGACTCAGTCCGCAGGTCCGCAGCGAGGCGGCCGAAGCGATGCTCAGCCGCGATGAGCGAGCGCAGGCCCTGCTGCAGGCGATTCGCCAGAACAAGATTCCCGCGGCCGATCTCGATCCGGCCCGTCAGCAAGTGCTGCTGGAGCACCGCGACCAGACAGTTCGCACGCTCGCCGCCGAAGTCCTAAGTGGCAGCCAGCGCCCTTCGCGCACCAAGGTGATCCAGCAGTATCAAGACGCACTGAAGCTCTCCGGCAACGGCAAGCAGGGTACAGCCGTTTTCAAAACCAACTGTGCGACCTGCCACGCGGTGGCCGGCCAGGGGAAGGCGGTCGGCCCCGATCTGAGGACCGTGCAGAACCGTTCACCTGAGCAGTTGCTGTTGCAAATCCTTGATCCGAATCGCGAGGTCAAGCCACAGTACGTCAGCTACCAGGTGATCACCGACGAAGGGCGGATCAAAAGCGGCATCATCGCGAGCGAGTCCACCGCGAACATCACCCTGCGCCGCGCCGAAGGGGCGGAAGACGTCATCGCCCGCCGGGCCATCGAGTCGTTGACATCGACCGGTTTGTCACTGATGCCCGAGGGGCTGGAAAAAGAGATCTCCCAGCAGCAGATGGCCGATCTGTTGGCGTATTTGAAATCGCTGAAGTAGACCCACAAACCGCCGACGCCCATGACGAAAATAAATCGCCGCCGATTTCACTCCGCCGCCATGGCCAGCGCCGCGGCGCTGTCGGTCGGTTCGCAGACGGCCATCGCAGACGCGAAATCCAACGCACTGGTCGCCGGCGCTGCGGAGACCATCGTCACACCTGCGGCGAAGGGCACGTTCCTCATCGGGCCGATGCAACCGAGCACCGGCGTCAACGACGATCTGTACGCTCGGGCGCTGGTGATCGGCGATGATGCAACGCGCATCGCGATCGTGACGCTGGACTATCTCGGCTTTGATTTCGGATTCACCAAGGTGCTGGTCGAGGCGGCGGCCAAGGCGGCGGGCATTCCAGCGGAGCGCATCCTACTGAACTGCAGCCACACGCACAGCGCCCCGCTGACGGCGCCCTGGGGACCGTGGAAGGAGCATCGCGGCCAGCCGTATCACGCGACGCTCCCGAAGAAAGTCGCGGAGGTCGTTCGCCGTGCCCGGGAGAATCTACAGCCTGCCCGCCTCCAGTTTCGCCGTGAGCCGACGCAGATTGGTTTCAGCCGCCGGCTCTTTAATGGTGAAAAGATCGTCATGGCGCCCAACCCCCAAGGCGCGGTGTTGCCGTGGGTCGATGTGCTTTCGATCGAGCGGAAGGATGGAAAACCGATCGCCGTGCTGTTCAGCCATGCGGCGCATCCGGTGATCGTTCACGAGTCGAGCACGCTCATCAGCGCCGACTACCCTGGATTTGCTGTGCAACATCTCAAGCGAACACGCGGCAAGGAGGCGGTCTATCTATTCGCACAAGGTTGCTCGGGCAACGTCAACGGTTTTCCGCTGAAGGGCGGTATCGACGCGGCCACCGCTGCGGGGCGTGATCTGGGCGAAGCAGTTGACCGGGCGCTCGACCGCATGGAGGAAGGACAACTGCAAGGCAGCATTCGCCACCACGCCAAGTCGATTCAACTCCCACTACAACCGCCGCCGCCGCCCGAGGTATGCCGGGAACTGATTGAGAGCGAACGCCAGCCGCAGCGCCGGCAGCGTTTCGCCGATCTCTTGACGATTGCCCAAGCTGGGAAACCACAAACAATACGGATGCCGATCCAGGCGTTGGCGGTCGGCGAGTTCTGCCTGCTCGCCATGGCACACGAGCCGTTCGCCGAGTATCACCACCACGTGAACGACATTTGTCCCTTCAAACATAACATGGTGCTCGGCTACACCAATGGGCTGGAGTGCTACGTCGGGATGAAAGCCGATTACGACCTCGGCGAGCGCGGCGGCTACGAGACCTCCCCCCGCGGCGCCGCCTTCATGTTCGAGAGCCGCTTGCCGCTGGCCGGCGAGAGCGAACAAGATCTAAGAAGTACGCTCAAAGCTGTTGTTCAAACTGTCAGAGCCCGTCTGGCTGATTGAGTCGCAAAGCGGCGAAGATCGACTTTCCAATTCAGTCCACGGCTATCGGTTCGCCGCCGATAATTGATTCACCTTACGGTTT
>CALBTA010000084.1 GCA_937967755.1 uncultured Planctomycetaceae bacterium
GTTTCGTCAACTGACGGATCGGCGAGGCGCTAGGCGCCGGTGTTACCGGGAGAGCGACGAACCGGCGGCTAACGCCTTGTCGCTCACCGTGTCACCGTGTCATGTCTAGCGTAGGCTTCCGACGATGGTGAGCACATTCTCGCGCATCATGCCAACATACGTCTCACCAGCGCTACCCGCTTCGCCCATCGAGTCGGAGTACAACTCTCCGCCGACCACCACACCCGCTTCTGAGGCGATCTCACGAATCATTTTCTTGTTCACGCTGGTTTCGACGAAGATCGCCTTCACACCGTGCTTACGAATCGACTCGACCGTTTCACGGCGAGAAGACGCGGTCACGCCGGCCCCCAATTCCGCTCCCGTGGACCACCCTTCGGGCGCGGCCGATTCAAACCCGTAGGCCTGACAGAAATAATTGAACGCGTCGTGGCTCGTCACCAAGATGCGTTGCTCCGGCGGCACGTTGCTGATCTGCCGTGAAGACCAGAGGTGTAAAGTCCGAAGCTGCTCCAAGTACAACTCCGCCCGGGCGGTGAACTCTGCCTTGTGGTCCGGCTCGATCTGTACGACCGCGTTGAGAATGTTCTTGACATACACGCCTGCGTTCTTTGGCGAAAACCAGGCGTGCGGATCTTTGACCGGCACCTCGCCGCCTTCGACTTCCAACATGATCGGCTGCACGCCGTCGATGCAAGTGACCAACGGCTTGCCGGCATCCTTGGCGAGCGTTTCCATCCACTCGTTCCCTTCCAGGTGCCAGCCGTTCTGCAGGCATAAATCGGCCTTCGCCACCAGTCGGGCGTCGTTTGCCGTTGTGCGGTACAGGTGCGGGTCTTGCCCAGGGGCGAGCACGCATTGCACTTCGCAGCGGTCGCCCACCACCTGGCGGGCGAAGTCGGCGATTTGCGTGGTGGAACAGACGATTAGCTTCTTGTCGCCTTCCTGGGCGAGGAGGCTCGTGCCCGCGATGAGGCATACCGCGAGAGACAGAAATGTGCGTCGGATCATGTTTAATTCCTTGATTGCTGGGATTCGCCCGACTTTGATCGCCCGGAGATATTTTTTTGACTAATCAAAATCTCGGTAAATCATAGTCTGGGTCCAGGGGCAGGTCAATCGTGGCGGGCAGTTGAATTGCCCGTCAGTTTCATCAACAATCCCTGCGACTAGACACTGGCTATTCTTGGCCATGAATGCGTCGGAAGATGATTGAACTGACCAACGTATCGAAGGTTTACCCTACCGGCGAAGGCGAAGTCCGCGCGTTGGACGATCTTTCGCTGGCGATCGAAGCAGGCGAGTTCGTCGCCGTGCGTGGGCCCAGCGGGTGCGGCAAGTCGACGCTGCTGTCCTTAATCGGCGGGCTGGCTTTGCCCACGGGGGGAAGTGTCGTCGTCGACGGCAAGCCGATCAGCGGGATGTCAGCCCCTGACCGGGCAGCGTTTCGCGCCGCGTCGATGGGCTTCGTCTTTCAGATGTTTCACTTGCTGCCGTACCTGACAGTTGTAGACAACGTACTGGTCGCTGCGCCGACAGGCCAAGCCCAATCGCTTCGCGGCCGGGCCAGCGAGTTGCTCGAATCGCTTGGCCTGGGTGATCGCCGAACGCACTTGCCGTCGCAGCTATCCACCGGAGAGCGCCAGCGCGTCGCCATGGCGCGGGCCCTGCTGAACCAGCCGAAGTTGCTACTGGCCGATGAGCCGACCGGGAATCTGGATGAACAAAACGCAGCCGCGGTGATGAATTGGCTAGCGGAGTTTCACTCCAGCGGCGGCACAGTGTTGCTCGTCACTCACGAGGAGCAAGCCGCCGAAT
>CALBTA010000085.1 GCA_937967755.1 uncultured Planctomycetaceae bacterium
ATCCGGCAGGGGCGGCATGGAATCGCGCTCTACGCCGAAGGCGTTGCACATCGTAGCTCAGGGTTCGACGCGCAGCGGCGCAGCCTGGGTTGGTGATGCCGACACGCTTGTTACGCTGAAAGCGTTATCCAATGGCGGTGCGTAATGGTTCGCCACATTGCAAAACCCTTTCAGGGTATGGATGTCGTTCAACGGATACCCAGGGTGGCGCGACTACGTCGCTGACCCTGGGCTACGATGTTTAACGCCTTGGGCGTATCTACCGCGGCTACGCCGCCGCGCGCAGTCCCGGCAGGGACGACATTGGTTAGCCTGGGGCGTTAGCCCCAGGAATTCGTCAGGATCGCCACGCAAAGCCCCGGCAGGGGCGGCATGGAATCGCGCGTCCATTTCGCCCCGCTGGGGCTTGGGGCGCGGCGTGCAACGTTGACCTGGGGCTGACGCCCCAGGCTAATAGATGCCGCCGCTGCCGCGGCTGGTCAAGCCCACGTCCAAAGACGTTCATGCTGTCGCCTCTTCCACCAGGCGAATTTCATCATCGCTCAGGCCGTACAGATCATATACCAAACGATCAATCTCAGAGTCCGTGGCGGTGATTTGACGTTGGAGTGAAGTTTTTTCATGCCCCGTTTCTAACCTCGGTGAGCGCCGTTTTCAACGACTGCATTCTCTCAACACAAACAGCGAGCCGTGTTAGTCCATCGTCCTGCTTGGAGAGATTTGGAATCGGCAGCGGGTTCAGGTAGGCAGTCTTCATACGAAAGTATCCACCGCGGAGCGGACTTCCTGTATCCTCGAGAAAAAGCGTGAGGATCGGCGAGTTGAGGATTGCCGTTAGCACACGGCAATCAGAATTGGATTGCCGTTTGGGCGTTATTGCATAGGCTGTGTCGAGCAGCCAATTCTGTCGAATGTCCCAAATGCACTCACCTCGCTTAACGACGTCCGGCATTAACACTTTTTCGTCTGCCTCAAACCGGTCAAGGTTTTGCGGCCGGCCAAATTGATACCAGTCCGCGTTGGCAAACTGCCCCTTTTCTCTTTGATTGAGTCGCGGTTGGCACTTCAAAAAATATTCGTAGGCAAGTGGCCAGCGTTCCCGCAGTTGCTCCTCCGAAATCAGTTGGTAGCAGCCATCGATCTGCTCATACGGCAACACAAGCCGCAAGTCCGCCTCGACTTGATGGTACCGATCTATACTCCGACCACGCAAAACGGGGCGCAACAAGTCGACTTCCACCTCAACATGCCGATCCAACTCAGGCGAATAGACTTCTGCCTTGCGATCGCCGCCGCGTATTAGGTTGACAACATATACTTTGTCCGCATTCGTGCCGGTGCCTTTAAAGACATCAAACTGCGAATCTAATGTTGGAAATCGCTGAACGGCGCGTGCAATTGGAGCGGAAACGATAGCGAAGTCCCATGCTGACTCGCTAAGGTCGGCGGCGTCAACAACCGCAATCGTCCAACCACTGGCCGCATCCGGAGGAATGGGGCAACGGCCGTCTTCGGTCTTGAGCGGCCCGCGATATCGAGAAAACGACACACGCGGCGCGCGACGTTTGCTGACATTCAGAACGCAGGTGTATGTGGTAGCCCCAGTAAATACTTGAAACGCGCCGAAATGCGCAATTGAGCGAACATGTTTTCCCTTTGCTAAAAGAGCTCGGAGGGCACGTCCCACTTGCGAGTTGATGAACTTGTTTGGAAGGATGTATCCAAGCAGCCCTTCGGGCGACAGCAGTTGGAGGCCCTTTTCAACGAAGATGAGATAAATGTCCCATTCACGGGAGGCGGCCACAGAGTACGTGTTTCGGTAGAGATTCCAGAGTGTTGGATACATCTCCTTAAGATTGATGCTTCGCACATACGGCGGGTTTCCAATCACCGCATCAAACCCTGGGTTGTCGCCTTTGAAGATGTTTGGGAACTCGTCTTTCCACTCGAACGTGTTGATCCGCAGGCGTTCTTCTTCGTCGAATAGTTCCAACTGCTGGTCGCGCCAGAAGTTGTGGCCAATGAGTGAATTGCCGCATTTGATGTTGGCGGCCAAGTCGGGCAAGGCCCGCTCTTTGGCGAACAGTTGCCGCTGCAGGGTGTCGCTGGTTTCACCTTCGAGAACTTTCAGCAGCAGCGACAGCTTGGTTACTTCGACCGCCTGCGGGTCGATGTCGACGCCGTAGATGTGGTCGAGCAAGATGCGTTTGCGTTCGTTGGTCGTCAACCGGTAACCGCCGCCGGCGGCTTCGCCTGCCACTTCGTAAATGCGGGGTTCCTTCCCGCGGGCGAATTTTTCCGGATCGTTTTCCGTATACCACTTCAAGTGCCAGTCGAGCAGGAACTGGTACGCCCCGATCAAAAACGAACCGCTCCCGCAGGCCGGGTCCAGCACGCTCATCGGGCGCTTCCCCTTGGCCGGCTTGAACGTTTTGGTGCGCCCGGAAATCTCTTGTGGCGATTTTCCGTCGACCAGCTTGCCGACGGTGTTCTCCACGATGTAATCGACGATGTAAGTCGGCGTGTAATAAACGCCACCCGCCTTGCGGACCTCCGGTTTCTCTTCAACCTTCGCCTGACCCGAGGGGGTCAGCCGGATCACCTTGCCGAGGAACTGCTCGTAAACCTGCCCCAAAATGTCGGCCGGCAGCACGCTGAATTCATACGGCGACTGCGGGTAGTAAAGGTTGCCGATGATGTCTTTGAGCACCTTATCGTCAACCGCCAGCGACAGCGAAAGTTCGTCAGGGTCGCCGGGGCGGCCCTTTTCCGGCTCGAAATGGAACAGGCCCGAGTTGTACTTCGCGTCGGCGTCGCGAAAAAGTTCCGCCAATTTCTTGTAAACCGAGCGACCGTTGGCCCGGCCTTGTAGCTGGCCGGGCGGTTCGATGCCGCGGTCTTCGCAGATCCGCAGGAAGATGATGCGGTCGATGGTCCGCTGCACGGCGAAATTGACTTCCCGCTGCGACAGGCTGTTCCGCAGGGCGACGTTGCGGGCCAGCGCGTCGCGCCAGCGTTCGATTTCCTTGAGAAATTCATCATCGACTTCGGCCGTGCCTCGTTTCTTCTTGCTGGCGGCGTACTTGTCGAACGAACCCTTGAGGATCGCCTCGCGCGAGAAGATGGCGGCCAGTTCGTCCCACCGCGCTTCGTACTGATCGTAGGTGAAGTAAAGCGTGCGGTCCTTCGACGCCTTGTCGGTTTCCTTCGGCCGGGTGCGGCAGTCGTAGACGGCCAGTTCCTCGAAATCGGTGACGATCGACAGCGGTAGCTTGGCACTCCAGGCGTAGCGGCGGACCTGGTAGGCCGGAACCGGGTCACCCTTCACATTGACCGACGGCTTCTTCGCTTCGACAAAAAACTTCCGCATCCCGCCGATGCGAAAGCTGTAATCAGGCGCCTTGGTGCTGCCGCCGATGCGCACCGCATCTTCGTGAATCACATCCTGATACGCCTGGGCGTAGCCGGCGGTGTTGTCGACATCCCAACCGAGAGCGGTGAACAGCGGGTCGACAAACTCGCGGCGGACCTGCGTTTCGTTGTAGAAGCCACTATTATCCTGGTAGCTGTGCTAATGGAACTTTTCGACCAAGGAAAGAACAATCGGCGGCGCAGGCATGAAAAACTTGCTCACGTACAAAGGAGGCACGATCAGACGCCGCCATTGTGCGAAATTCAAACGCCGGTTGCTACCGACTGGTGGTGAAAGCATTTTTTCAACGGGCAGGTCGATTTGGGCCTTGCGGGCTAGCTTTTGAAAAAACTTTTGGTGAAATTCTGGAATCTTCAGGAATTCCGCCCAAAAAGTGTACCACTTTGCGTATACTATACATATAGATACATTGGTGTGGGGCGGGCCGTGGGGTGCGGCAAACAGGTTTGCTGAATCGAATGTTGATTTTTGGGTAACATTAGCGGGTGGTGAAAAAGTGGTCCCTCGGCGGAGGGAGGCGCGATGAATAACTCAGAGGTTTTTCAGCAAAGTCAGGGGCCCCTTGGGGACCGGTCGCGCGATGAATAACCTCGAGAGTTTGTCAGCACTTTTATTCCTAAAGAGGGAGGTGAAAAAGTGCGGAATGCGGAATGCGGAATGCGGAATGTAAAACCAGCAATTGCCCCGGCGGTTGGCGGCGGTTGGGTTTTGCAACACGTGGATTGCACAACCGCTCGAGTTTTGCAACAAGAAACGGGACCCTGGAGATCGGACTTTCGTTGCAAAACCTCGGCCGGCGCGCAGCGCGCCTGTTGCAAAACCTCTAGCGGAAAGTTCGCCTCGGCGGCGCTTTGGCGTCATGCGTTGCTGCTGTGCGGCCTAGTGTTGACCGGTTGTTCCGTGGAAGAGCCGGCGGCGGTGGCTGTGGTTGGTGATCGTGAAACTAACGAGTCGCCGGTCTCCGAAACGGAATTGCCGGTGGTCGCTTCGCGAGCGCCTGATCCCGTCGCCCAGCGTGAAGACTCTACGGCCCCGCGCGATCGCAGGCCGCTGCCGGAACGGACGTTTGAAGATCTGCTCAACAGCCCTGACAGCCAGCCCGAGGCGTTGGCCTTCGGCGGCAGGGACTTTGGGCACCCACAGCATGACGATGCATCGCTCGAGCGGGCCGGGTTTCGGAAGATCGCTGGCGAGCGGCTGAACGTCTATACCGATTTGCCGCGCGGCGATGTGGATGACTACCCGCGCTTGTTCGCCTTGGCCATCGCGTTCTGGAAAGAATATTTCGATCTGCCGGACGACAAGCTGCGCGATTGGCGGATGACCGTGTACGTGATCAAGGACCGGCAACTCGCCCGGCGGCAGGGTTTGATTCCGGCCGACTTGCCGGCGTTTGCGCACGGGTACCAACGCGGGTTTGAGATGTGGGTGTACGATCAGCCCAGCGACTATTACCGGCGGCATTTGTTGTTGCACGAAGGAACGCACGGGGTGATGAACACGTTGCTGGGCGGGGCTGGCCCGCCGTGGTACATGGAAGGGGTCGCCGAGTTGCTCGCCACGCACCATTGGGATGGTGAGAAGTTGACGATGCGTTTCAACCCGCGTGACAAGGAATTGGTGCCTTATTGGGGCCGGGTGAAAATTGTGCGTGACGACTTTGCCGCTAACCGGGGCATGACACTTTCCGATGTGATGAATTACGACAACCGGGCACACCAAGACGTGGCCGCGTACGCCTGGTGCTGGGCGGCTTGCATGTTTTTGGACAGCCACCCGCAGACGCAAGCGGCGTTTCGCAAAATGCAATCGCAAGTCCGGCTGCCGGGTGCCGACTTCAACCGCCGCCTGCTGGAAGCATCGGCCGACGATTGGAAGCGGGTCGCGCACGAGCAGTGGTTCTTGTATGTGCAAGACATGGACTACGGGAGCGATCCGCGGGCCGCGATCGTAGAGTACGCCGACGGCTCGCCGCTTCGCAGCGAAGGAACTGTCGTTGAGGTTGATTCACAACCCGGCTGGCAGTCTTCCGGCATTAAAGCGGAAGCAGGAACGTAGTACCCGTTGCGGGCCGCCGGGCGGTATGTGATCGCTCGCGAAGAAGACAACACGCCCTGGCCGTGCGAGCCGGGCGGGGTGACGCTGCGTTACCACAACGGCCAGCCGCTGGGGATGTTGCTCTGCTCAGTCCGGCGCGGCGAACCAACCGCCGGAGCCGCGCCCGATTTATCGCAAGCAGTGCCGGCTGGTTTGCGAACGAAGTTCATACCGAAGTTCAGCGGCACGCTGTACCTCAAAGTTAACGACAGCTCCGCCGAACGAAGCGATAACGAAGGGGAGTTGAAGGTACAAGTGAAACCGGTGAGTGAATGAGCTGGAACAGGAGGGAACGGAGATAACGGAGGAGAGACCTCGAACTCTTTCGCGCGTCGATGCCTCCTGAGGTTCCAAAACACTATTCAAAGGGTAAGAGAAGCATCCTAAGAACGGGCGTTTGCGGACCATCGACCAAATAGAAGATGAATGCCAAATGTTCCTTTTACTCCGTTACCTCTGGTCCCTCCTGTTCAAAATGTGCAACAGTACATCAGTTGTACCTCAACTCTTCGGTCGAACCCAGGTTTCACCTTTCTTGTAACGCTGAGCGCGGTCTTTGGTGGTGGCGTCCTCGCTGATTTGG
>CALBTA010000086.1 GCA_937967755.1 uncultured Planctomycetaceae bacterium
GATGATGCCGGCGTTGCTCTTAAATATGCTTCTGCGCACGGCGGCAAAGCCGCCACGGATACGCCGAAGGCGTAAAACATCGTAGCCCAGGGTAAGCGACGAAGTCGCGCCACCCTGGGTATCGGATGAATGACAAACGATACCCCGAAGGGGTTTTACAACGTGTCAAAATATTGCGTACCGCCATTGTATAACGCTTTCAGCGTAACAACCACGAGCGCATCACCAACCCAGGGTGCGCCGCTCCGCGGGCGACCCTGGGCTACGATGGACAACGCCTTCGGCGTAGCGCTGCCGCTCTGCGACAAACTACTACATTGAAAAATGCTTCAAACCGCCCTCTTCGGGCTTCGGCCTCGACAAATTGTCGATCAATCCGTGGGCTTGCGCCCACGGCTATGCGCTTTGGCCCCTTCGGGGCCGGAACGATTCGCAAGCGAATCGGCAAATCAATTGGTACCGCGCTGATTCACAGCTACCTGGGAACGCGGGAACAACAACATCAGCATTCGTGATTGCCCTCACCCTACCCTCTCCCACCGGGAGAGGGGCTTGGAGGCGAAGTTATCTTTCCCGTGTTCCTTACTCACCACCCGAAGCCACGCGCTTGGCAATGAACTGGCGAACTTTCGATAGCTTGCATTTGCCAGCCAACTCCAACGCCTTTTTCTTATCCGCCGCCACGGCCGGTTCGATGCCGTACCAGATCATCAGGGGCAGGTTGTGGTCTTGGTTGTCTGCCTCGTGAGCGACCAACGCGGCGGTGATGTCCCAGCGGGCGTCGATCGGCATCCGCTGCAGCGCGGAGGCCAATTTCAAACGCACCAGCGGAGAGTCATCCGCGGCCAGCGCGGCAAACTTCGTCTGCGCGGCTTTGGGTGGCGCGCGATCTTCGCATAGCAGTGTCACCGCCCAGCCTCGTAGGTACTCGTCTTCATGATCCAGCAGTTCCAACAGCCGGTCATCGCCCAGCCCCTTGGTGACATGCAACGTCCACATCGCCCGCAGCTTCTTCGGGGTCTCGGCCTTGCCATTTAGCACGGGGCGCAGCACCTTGTGAAGCCGCTCCATGTTCTGCCCGTCGGCGCTGCGGCACTGAAGTTCCAATTGCGACCTTCTCGCCCACCAGTCGTTGGAGATGAACAGGTAGTTGATTAGGTTGGCTTCCGATTCGCGCTGCAGATCGACGCCGCGCCTGGCGTATTGCCAAGACAGAGTCGGGATGGCGACCGGCTGGCGTGTCGGCTCCTTGTCTTGTTTCGTTTCTGCATCCGCGGCTGACTCTTCCGAACGGTTCGCCCTGGTGGCGCTGGGAGAAACCGCCTGCACTTTGTGCTGATACCAGACCTTATATATCCGCCCGCTTTCGCAATGGACGCCGTCGTTGTCGTGGCATTCGCCGTAGTCGCACCAGTCGCTGATGTAGACGCCGCCGTCGGGGCCGTACTTCACAGTCACGCCACGGAACCAGTCGTCGTGGGCGAAGAACATGTCGTGCCCCCGCCGGCCGACGTAGCCCGAGCCGTTGCGCTGGAGCTTGTCGAAATTCAGCCGCTGCCCGTGGACATTGCACATGCCGATCATGCTGCGGTATTCCGCGGGCCAATTGTCGGCGAGGTAGATCATCGCTCCTACGTGGGCGTGCCCCCCGCCCGCTTTGTCTTGCTCAGGTTTGTTGCCCCGGCTTTCGCCCCACGTTTCGCCGACCCAATGCAAATGATCAGCGTGCTGGTCGATTAGCTCGTACGCGTGCCGGTTGTAATCTTCGCCATACATCCGCTTGTAGTGGGCGCCGGGAATCATGTGCCAGAGATGCCCGATCACGCAGTTGGTGAAGAAACCGTCGCCATATTCGTTGAAGTCCAAACCCCACGGATTGGTCGTACCGTGGCAGACGACTTCAAAGTTCTTCGTCCGCGGGTGGTAACGCCAGATGCCGCAGCGCATTTTCACCCGCTGATCGTCGGGCGCGCCGGGCTGG
>CALBTA010000087.1 GCA_937967755.1 uncultured Planctomycetaceae bacterium
CGGTACCACGTTGAAGCTGAATTGCCCGATTACCGAAGTCGCGCGAAAAGAGTTGACCAGTTCACACCCCACTGGGAAATGCTGGAAGCTTACCTGCAGCATGAAACCGTGCAGTGACATGCGTTGGGCTGTCGTCTCGCTTCCGCAGAACTTAAACGGAATTCGACGCGTCAATAGAGCGAGTGCCAAATTTCTTCCCCTCTGCCGGCGGTGATCCGATGGTTCGATGCGCCCTGTCAGTCCTTGGTGTCGTCATTTTCGCGGCGATCATTGGTTGTGGTCCTCGCAACCAGCCCGCCAACACAGAAGGGGCGCGCGAAACCGGCGCAAACACACTGCGATTTGATTCGCTGGTCGGCGATCTCAATTTGGACACCGGCAACTCGGTACAAAAGCCGCAGCTAGCCGAAGCGATAGGCTCCAGCGACGACTTGAACGTTGACACCGACACTTCACACGATGAGGTGCTAGGCGGCGGCGGTGGTTCCGCGGGGGCGCCGGCTCCAGATTTGTGGGTGATGACGCGTGAAGAGTTTCTGGCGCTGGTGAAGGAAAATGAACAACTACGGGCGGACATTCGGGCGACCAACCCGAAGCTGCAGCTAATTGCCGATGGAAAGTTTGACGAGTTCAGCGCGCTGCTGGAAGACGATCCGGCACTGGCGACCGCCCGCATCGGCTATTACGCGGACAAGCCCGATCCGCTCAACCCGATTTCCCCGCCGCCACGGGGTGGGCCGAGCGCGTTGCAGTTGGCGGCCAAACATGGGGCCTTGTCGCTGGTCAAACAGTTGGCGACGCCCGAGGCGATTGCCGATTCCGGAGAGGACGCGTTGGCCGCGGCGGCCAATGTTGAAATCGCGGCAGCGCTGCTCGGAGCTGGAGTCCAGATTCCCAAAGGCGATCCGTCGACGCTTCAAACACCTTATCTCGAACCAGCGACGCGCGGGAACCTGGTGCTTTGCCGATGGATTCGCGAGCAGGCTCCGCACGCGCTGCTGGACATCGATTCGGGCAACGGGCAACTCTGGCGGCCGGTCGGCTTCGCTTGTGAAGGCGGGCATTTGGAAATTGTGAAGTGGTTTGCATCGCAAGGCGTTCCGTTGACACTGATCCCGGGCACGCTGACCGATGAAAACGGGGCGGAAATTTACAGCCTTGGCAGTTCGCCTTTGGCCCGGGCCGCGGCCGGCGGTGATGTCGAAACTACCTCGTACTTGTTGGCCAACGGTGCGAAAGCTGACCTGAACGTGAAGCTGGAACTGAACGCCGCCAACGTTTCGTCGCAGGGCAAAACGTTCGACTACTCGCCCAGCCTTTGCCGGGCGGCAGCGGCGGGGCACGTGGAGGTGATGAAGCTGCTGATTGATGAAGGGGCGAAGGTAAATTCCAAGGGCGGTCTCAGCCCGCTGCACCAGGCCGCGTTGCACGGAGAGGAAAGTGCGTTCCAACTTCTGCTTGACCGTGGCGCGAAAATCACCCGTGACAAGTTCATCACGCGGGTGGAAGAGAATAGCGGAATCGATTTGCTCTGCTGCGCGGTTCGCGGCGGCAACGCGACGATCTTTGCGAAAGTCATCGAGCAATGGCCGGATACCTGGGCCTCAACCCTGGAGTGTCCGGATCGATACCACTACTACACTTCCAGAGGTCCGCTGGCGGTCGCGGTTAGCGGTGGTCGCGAAGCGCTGGTTCGATTGATGCTTGAGCGGGCCGAATTTGTATCTGCCGATGCGAAAGCAACGTTCCTCAACCACGCCCTCGCCACGGCGGTGGAAACCGACCGGGTCGAAATGGTCAAGCTGCTGCGTGAGAGCGGAGTTCCGCTTGACCAGCGCCTGACCGCTCCTTCGCCCGGCGGAGAAGATGCGAACCAATCGATCGCCGCCCGGGCAGCCGCACACGGCAGCGTGAACGTGTTGCGTTATGTTGCCAAAGCAGGCGCCGACATCGACGAGAAAGATGGCGAAGGCCGGACGATCTTGCACAACGTTTGCCGCAAGCAGTTCGCGCCGCAACCAGGCCTGTTTGCCGACCTGGCCTTCCGCTTGCCGGTCATCAAATGCCTGCTCGAACTGGGAGCGTCGGCCAAAGCCAAGGACAACTCCGGCCGATCCGTTCTGCACGACGCGGCATTCTTTTTGGAACCGGCGGAGTTGAATGCGTTGATCGATGCCGCTGCGACGCCAATGGTTCACGACGAACAGGGCGAAACGCCGGCGGCGATGTGCCAACGTTTGCTGGATGGTAAGTACCGGGGGCCAGGCGAGCCGCGGCCCTGGGACGCCAAGTGGGACAAGTCGGATGAGGAAAGGTCTCCCTATAACTGGCGAGAGCGGCTTCGCGTGGAAGAAAACCTCAAAGTGCTGCGATGAGGTAGTTCGTTCGGCTGTTGATTCCAGGCCTTGGGGCAGCATAAGCGCGGCGACACAATTCTTCGTCAGCCCGGGTATACTAAGTAAGTGATTTCCCGCGATTAAAAAGCGTCTTCGATGAGCCAACCGTTCGACCCCTACCACGTATGGCTGGGCATTCCGCCGGCTGAACAGCCGCCCACGCATTACCGCTTGCTGGCGCTGGCGGAGTTCGAGGGTGCGCCGGAGGTGATTGAGAACGCAGCCGACCGCCAGATGGCCCACGTGCGCCGGGCGGCTTCGGGAAAGCATGGCGATGCTTCGCAAGAAATTCTGAATGAAATTTCCGCCGCCCGCCGGTGCTTGTTGAATTCTGAAAAGAAGCAGCAATACGACGATGAACTGCGGGCGAAGCGGAACCCGGCGGCAGTCAACGGTAACGCAAAGGTGCCTGCCGCGGCACCGGGTATCGAAGCGACCACCGAATGGATTCCCACGAAGCCGGCCAAGCCGCCCGCCGCACCGCCGCCGCGCCGCCCTCAGGCCGCGCCCGCCAACCCGCGGTTGGGGGATGAATCAGATCGATGGAAGGGAACGCCGGCGAGCGAAGTGGGCGTTTCGGTTGCGGAAGTGAAGTCACCCGTGAAGGTCACTGCGCCGTCGAAGATTGCACAGCGCACCCAAGGCAAGAAACAACCGCCCTGGTTGTTGCTGGCTGTTTTCGCGGGGCTGGCCATGTTGCCGATCTTGGCGCTGCTGATTGGGTTGGCTTCGATGAGCAGCACCAACGCGACGCCTGACGGTGAGGCGCCATCGACGGTCGCCACTGTGGACGGAGCGGGAACTTCGGGCGTGGCGGACG
>CALBTA010000088.1 GCA_937967755.1 uncultured Planctomycetaceae bacterium
CCGCCACCGAGTAGCGTCAGAAATACCGTGTTGTTTCCGGGGCGGTCGGTGTTCAATATCGCCGCGCAAATGGTGGCTTCGTAGGCGGCTTCCAAGACAAGCTTCGCGAACTCTGCCCATTGTGCGGAAGGGACGCGCGAATAGGCAACAGGCAGGGCCGAGCAGTAGACCTGGGTAACGCAATGCCGACAATCGCTCAGAGTCACCTGCGTATTCGATTGCACACCAACGAGGATCAAATCCCTGAGGGCATCGCGCTGTTGTTCGTCCGCGTGCCGAAGTTTGTCTGTGATCTCGGCCAGGCCCTCTTCCGTTGCCAGCGCGTAGCCGTTGACCATCTTCCAAAGGCGGCCATCAGAGTTGCCCAGCGCTTCGCCAAGGTCCTTCAGGCAATCAATCTGATGGTGTTCCGACTGTCCGATTTGACCATTCACGGGAATGAAGTAGTTCCGGTAAATTGTTCCCGCACCCCCGGCGATGGCACACGCCGGCCCCTGCGTTCGGTCGTTCGCGTAGATTCCGACGCCGCACTCCGGCGTGACGCTGGGCGAGAGCATCTCCAGCAGGTTGAATTGCGAGGCGACTTGAAACAAGGCTCCCGCGTTTTGCTCGTCCGTATGAAGCTGTTGAACGTCGGCAACGACCTCGCGAATCGTCGTCGGGCTACGCTGGGCGGTCACCAACTGCAAGCAACTGCGCAGCTCCGCCAACGTGGGCGTCTCCAAGTCGCCGTAGGTGTACTGCTTGCCGTTGACGTGTGAAGTGATCACATCGCCGGCCACCGCCAGATTTTCGCGAACTTGATCCGGCGATTCCTCAGCAAAGCCGGTAAGCGTTTCGAACCACATGGTGCGCCCATAAAATTCGTTATCGTTTCGTAGAATACGCCGGCAGCGGTGTCAAATCGGGTTCGATGAACCGGGTTTTTGCATCAGGGTGCGACCGGCGCTGGGGGGAGTAGAACAGCCGCAAGATGTGCTTGGTCAGCAGTTGCGGGTGCGTTTGGCAGAACGTTTTGGCATCAGGTGTGGGGAACGTCTCGCCATAGGCATCCATCGTAGCGCGAACCAGTTGCATGAATGCGTGCGTCGTCGTTTCATTGTAACCTTCTGTCGGCCCATCGGGCACATCATTGGCCGCATTGAGCGCCTGGATGCCCTTTCGCATTTTCAACAAGGCGACATCGACCGGATGGTCGCGCAGATACATGTACGCAACTTTTAAGTGAGCTTCGTGCGTCCAATCGGCCTGCGGAAGCGTGCAGTCTTCGAACTGTTGTATGAGCTGGCGGTCTTCCATCGGAGATGACTAGACTATTTCTTCTTCGCCGGCATCTTCTTGGCGGTTTTCTTTTTCGGCGCGCGGCGATTTGTGGGTTTGGGCTTGAGTGAACTTGCGTAGTCGAAGCTCTGCCCGAAGTACTTCTTGAGTCGCTGCGTCTTCTTCAGCAGCGACGCGGGAACAACGACGTACTCTTTCATCGTCCGCCCGTGCTGAACGCAGAGCGACGTCTTGTGCTGCTTGAGGAAAGCCTCGCGTTCAGCTTCAGGAAGCCGCAACGCCAGCGTGCCGTCGCTGGTTAAAAAACTGAACATGTGCCCGTTTACCGAGGTATACGGCATACTCGCGCCCTTGCGCTCGACCTGGGGAATCGTCGCGACCAATCTTTCAAACGCCTGCAATCGATCGGCAGGTATGTCGGTCTTCTTGGCCATGGGGAAGGGATCCCTGGTCGGGTAAGTGATGGTGCGCTAGCTGAACCTGATCTTCAGCCCCATCTCTTTCATTTGCAACAGGGCTTGGGCATTGCCCATCGCGTCGTCGACCGGGTGGTGCGTGTGCCTGGTTTTGCGAAGGTGCTTGAAGTTTACGAACGTGTCTTGCTGCATTCCTTTGTAAAGCGAGCCGAGGTTGGTCGAGCTAAACCCGAACGGGTTTTTGCCCAGAAAGTGGTGGAAGTACCAATTGATGAATTGCCAGTCGAAGCCGTTGTTGTCCGAGACGAACAGAATCCGCCCATTGCAGTTTGATGACAGCCACGACCGAAACTCTTCCATCACGTGCTTCGGGTCGTCGAACGCCAGGCACTCTTCCCGCGAAAAGCCGCTGACCGCCAGGGCGTCGGGAATGAACTGATCGGATATCGGCTTCAACTTGCCGTAGAACGTGCGGTTCAACTCCGGTTCCACAACCACCGCGCCGAAACAAACCATCGAGTAATCGCCGGGGATTGGGCCATCGGCTTCGACGTCTACCATGATGTACGGCATGATTGCTAATTCCGCTCTACGGTGATGACGATCTCGTCGAAGTTGTCTTGATGTACGATCCAGAACTGGTCGAGTTCATCGTTGTTCAAATACCCGAAGCGGCCTTCGGACCGGCGGCTGGCGTATTTTTGAACCAGAGCTTCGAGGTTTTCCGGAGGAATCGAAAACTCGAAAGCGTCCATGTCTTCCTCACGCGTGCCGACGGTCACCCGCGAGCGGATCAGCACTTCGATACTTGCCAGTCCCCGCTGCTTTCCAAACAGTCCCAGCAGGGCGGTTCGTTCCGCAACGTCGTTGGTGGTCGCCTGCGGCATTCCTTCGGTTAGCAGTTCGGCCTGCCGCTCTGCTCCATACCTACTCAGTTCGAAGTCGATGTCTTGTAGAACGGTCACCCGCGCGGTCAACGGGCCGCCCGGTTCCCTGGTCACGTCGATGTAGTCCAGGCTGTAAAAGATTGTGTCGTCCTCACCGAAGATCGCCCGGGCCAGCCTGGTCACGGTGTCTTCGTCGGAGAACGATTCATCTTCAACGATCGACGTCAGCGCCTTGTCCAATCGGGCCTTGCGTTCGGCTTGCTCCCGCGCGTGGTTGGCGCTCATCCAGTCGCCGATTAACGAGGTATTGAGCACCATGTAACAGCCCGAAGGCAGGCCGCAACAGGTGAACAATACGGCGAGGCACGCGATGGCGGCGAACCACTTTTCGTTCTTGGTAAGCGGTTCATCTTTCGCCATAGACAACTCTCAGGCCTGCGATGTTCACGCAAACTTCTCAATTTCCGGCGCCGGCGTGACTTTGATCAGCCGCTCGACCACGTCGTCAGTGTTCATCCCTTCCGCTTGGGCTTGGAAGTTACAACTAATGCGGTGGCGCAGCACCGGCACAGCGATCTTGCGGACATCGTCGATCGAAACGCTGAAGCGGCCTTCCATCGCGGCCAGGGCCTTGCCGCCGTTGATTAAGAATTGCCCTGCCCGAGGGCCGGCGCCCCAGTCGATAAGTTCCTTCACGAAGTCGGGCGCCGAGTCGTCCTTGGGCCGCGTGGCGCGGACCAGGCGGGCGACGTATTTGATGATGTACTCGCTGACCGCCACGCTGCCGACCAGTTTTTGAATATTCACAATCGCCTTGGCCGACAACACCTTGTTCACTTCCGCTTTGTCCTGCCGGGTGGTCGACGCCAGAATCTGTTCCTCTTCATTGAGCGACGGGTAGTCAACCTTGATGTTGAACATGAAACGGTCAAGCTGTGCCTCGGGCAGCGGGTAAGTTCCCTCTTGCTCAATCGGGTTTTGCGTGGCGATGGTGAAGAACGGCTTCGGCAAGTCGTACGTGGTGCGGCCGATCGAAATTTCACGTTCCTGCATCGCTTGCAGCAGGGCGGCTTGGGTCTTGGGCGGCGTGCGGTTAATCTCGTCAGCGAGCAAAATGTTCGTGAAGATCGGGCCTTCGACAAACCGGAAGTTCCGCTTGCCATGCTCGTCTTCCTCCAGCACGTTCGTGCCGGTAATGTCCGACGGCATCAAGTCAGGCGTAAACTGAATCCGCTTGAACTGCACATCCAGAATGCGGGCCAGCGTCGAAACCATCAGCGTTTTCGCCAGCCCCGGAACGCCTTCCAGCAAGCAATGCCCGCGGGTGAAGATGGCGGCGAACATCTGTTCGATGACGTCGTCCTGCCCGATGATGACCTTCTGCAGTTCCTGCTGCATCAACTGCCGATGCTGCGAAAACTCTTGCAGGATTTCTCCTAACGAACGCTGCTGTTTGGGTTGAGACAAGGGTGTCGCTTTCTATCGATCGGCGGAAATGACGGCAATTTCAATCAGCAATTGCCGAACATTATACTGCGAATCGACGAATGAGCGATGCAGGTCGCTAAGAGTGTTTTCTCCGAAAGCAGCGGCTGGCTGTTTCACCGTGTGGTGAAAAAGCTGTTCGATGAACGCCCGCTGGGCCGCCTCGCTGCCGGCGGCATATTCGGCCAGATCGCGGCCAGAGGTCAGCCGCAGCGTTTGCCCGCCGGCGGTTTGGAAATCGCTGACCGGGTCAATCGGTTTGTCCTTCTCCGTCGTGCGATAGCGGCCGACCGCGTCGAAGTTTTCCAGACTGAACCCCAACGGGTTGATGATGCTGTGGCAGCTTTGGCAACTGGTGGCTTTGGTTAGCTCTGTCACCTTTTCCCGCATCGTTAAATGCGGATCGAACTTCGCGTCCTCAAACAAAATGGCGTTGGGCGGCGGGTTCAGCGGGCGGCCAAGCAGACGCCGCGAAGCGAACACGCCCCGGTGAATCGGCGATGTGCTGTTGTGGTAAGACAGCGACGCCAGAATGTAAGGGTGCGTCACCACGCCAGCCCGTTTGGCTTCGCCGGACTTGCTTTTGGTGAACGCGCCATTGCGCACAGCATCGGCCGGCACGTCGATATGGTAGTACTTCGCCAGACGCTCGTTGACGTACCAATCCTCGGCGAGCAACAGCTGGCGGTAATCGGCGGCATCGCTTTCCAGGAAATCGCTGATGAACAATTCCAGCGACGTTCGCAAGTCGGCGGTCAGTTGTTCGTCAAAGCCGGCAAACGTTTCGGCATCTTTGGCCAGATGCTCGGTGTCGTTCAGTTGCAGCCAATGTTCAAAGAACCGCCGCAGCTTCGCCTTCGCCCGTGGGTCTGCCGCCATCCGTCGCGCCTGCGACAAGATTTGCTCGCGCGATTGCAACTGGTTGCGCCCCGCGGCTCTGCGCAGCGGTTCGTCCGGGATCGAATCCCACAGCGCGAAGCTCAACCGGCTGGCGATGGTGAAACTATCGCGCTGCTCGTTCTCGCCCGGCAAATTCACGTACAAAAAATACGGCGACTTCAACGTCATCAAAGTCGACCGATTGAGCGAGGCTTCATCTTCATTTGCCGTATCGGCGAAGTGCGTAGCAACATAGGCTTGCCGCTGCGCATCGTTCAGCGGCCGCCGAAACGCGCGCTCTGCGAAGCTCGCACAGAACTCTTCCAACTTCTGTCGGCGATCAGGCGTATCGCTGCGCACTTTGGCGAGCGCGTCGAGGTGCTTCACGGCCC
>CALBTA010000089.1 GCA_937967755.1 uncultured Planctomycetaceae bacterium
AACACCATCAAAGCCATCGGGGCCGATTTCGAGTTGGCCAACTCGTTCATCGGCGACCGCGCCAGTTCGCCGCGTCGGGCGGCGCAAAGTTTGTTGCAATGTATCGTCGGCTATCCGCTGGGAAGCAGCGGCGGAACGGCTATTGAATACGGCCGCCGCTTTCTCGATACGTGCGGTTCGTCGTGGTACATCGACTCCGATCACCTCGAAGGCAACCTGCCCGAGCACACCAGCGCGCTGGAGCACCCCAAGTGGCTGCACGGTGCCGGCTTCGCCCCCGCCCGTGAGGCGATGCGCGAGGTGCAAGCCCGTTTGCCTTTCGGCACGCAGTTGAACGTGCTGGCGAATTGCAGCGACGGCAACACGGCGTGGGGCAGCCACTTCAACGTCAGCGTGACCCGCGCGTGTTGGGACAACATGATGCGCCGCCGCCCTCACCTGGCGAGTTTCCTGGCGACGCATCTGGTCACTTCGGTAATTTACAACGGGCAAGGGCTGGTCGGCCCGGCGAACAAGCGCAGCCCGTGTGATTACCAGCTTTCGCAGCGAGCCGACTGGTTCGAAACGTTCGCCGATCTGCAAACAATGTACGACCGCCCGCTGATCAACACCCGCGACGAACCGCACGCCGGCAGCGACCTGGCCCGGCTGCATATCATCTACCACGACATGGTGCTCTCGCCGGTGGCGAACATCTTGAAGGCGGGTACGACGCAGTTGGTTTGCGCTATGATCGAGTCGGGTTGGGTTGACCCTTCGCTGTGCCTGGAAGACACAGTTTCGTCCGCGTCGGAGGTCAGCCGCGATTTGAGCCTCCGGCGAACGCTGCCCACGACCGTGCGGGGGCGGAAGATGACCGCGGTTGAGATGCAGCAAGCGCTGGCAGAATTGGCGGGCGAGTTTGTCGCCGAAGGTCTCGCAGAGGGCATCGTGCCGGACGCTGAAGAAATCGTTTCGCTGTGGCTCGAAACGCTCGACATGCTGGCCCAACGCGATATCGATGCCCTCGCCGGGCGTTGCGATTGCTGGCTGAAGTACCTGTTGCTCGACCGCCAACGCGGCCGCCGCCGGTTGCCGTGGAGTTCCGACGCGATGAAGGTTGCCGATTCGCTGTTCGCCAGCCTCGATCCCGAAATTTCGCTGTTCTACCAGGCGGCCGACAGCGGCGTGGTGGAGCGGATGCCGACGGAAGACGAGCTGCAGCGTTACACATTCGAGCCGCCGGATGAGACGCGGGCGTACTTTCGTGCGCACCTGCTGCGCCGCTACGGCGAGGCGGTTTCGTCGATGGACTGGTCGCAGATCACGTTCCGCGTCGCCGGGGCGCGGCACTGGTGGGCGACCGCTAACATTCCCATGAAAGACCCCACCGGTTTCAACAAGCTCGAGTCGGACATCATCTTCGAGCAGTGCGAAACTCTCGAAGAGATCGTCGAAGCCGCCAACGCCCTGGCCGATGGGGCGATGGCTGCGGACGAAACTGCCCATGCCGGTCAAAACGGCAAAGTGTGCTGAAGAAGGGAGAAGGGAGAAGAGCGAAGGGAGAAGAGAGGAGAGAAGAGGCGCGAAGCATCAAATGCTGAAAACTGAAAACCATTTTCCAAGGAGCAACCCATGGAACGCCAACGACCGCAAGACCACGACCGCGTTCGCAACGCCGGCGGCCCGCCTGAGGGCGATAGCCTCGAGCGGCACCGCAACGAAATTGACGATCTGCTGCGGGCCTCGGATCGCGCCTTCGACGCGATCAACAACCTGCACGCCCAAGAGTACTTGCACCAAAACATGCAAACGGGCGGCCAGTAATTGGTACGTGCAAATGTGCGGCGCCCTACACGTGTTACGGGAAGGGTGGTCCCCTCCGACCTTGTGTCGGTGGAGCCATGATTTTGCACTACACCCAGATTCCTTGAAGCAAAGGCTCCCCGCCCAGCTTGCCTGGGTGGAAGCGATGATTGGTCACTAAGTGCGGAAGATCAATCACGCGCTCCACCGACACAAGGTCGGCGGGGGCGAGTTTTGATGTTGTTCTGAGCGGTAGTGCAAAATCACCGCTCGACCGAGGCAAGCTCGGCCGGGGCGAATGTCACTTCAACCTCGTTTGTGTTAATCACTTCGAACTCCAAGCATTCAACAAGCAACGACCATGGCCAAATCATTCCTAATGGGCGCGGAAGTGGAATACTCGATGTCTTGCCCGGCAGCGCAGACGCGCGGCCGCCGCAAAGGGTTGTATGTGCAACTGCTGGAAGCGGTGAAGGCCGAGCACCAATGGCTGCCCGACTTGCGTTCATCCAAGGGCGTCTATATCGACAACGGCTCGCGCTACTATTTGGATTCAGGGAACCACAACGAGTTGAGCTCACCCGAGTTGCAAACGCCGCGGGAGATCGCGGTCTACGATCGTGCCGGCGAAGTGATTCTGCGGCGGGCGAAGCAGCGTGTGAAGCAAATCAAGCAGATCGACATTTGCATCACGAAGAACAACGTCAACTTCAGCATGCCCGACCGCGCCGCCTGGGGTCAGCACGAAGCCTACACCTGTTGGGTTCCGCTGGAACAGGCGGCGGTGCAGTTGATTCCGCACCTCGTCAGCCGCATTCCTTACGCGGGGGCGGGCTGCCTGTCGTCGCATCCCCACGGCGAAGGCTACGAACTTTCGCAGCGGGCCCGCCACATGACTCGGCCGGTCGGTTTGGAAACGACCCACAATCGGGCCATCTTCTGCACCCGCGCCTGGAAGCCGTCGGACACATCCTCTGCCGGCTGGACGCGAACGAATTTGATCTCCAAGGATTCGCAGCGCTGTTCGTTCGGGATGTACCTGACTTACGGGGTGACTTCGCTGTTGATGATGATTGTGAACGAAGGTCACCAGCTGGGCCGTGACGTGCGACTGAAAGACCCGGTGCGGGCGATGCGAATGTTCTCCGTCGACCCGGCCCTGAAGAAGCAGGTTCAACTCGAAAACGGCAAGTGGGCTACTGCGCTCGACATCCAGCGCGCGTACTTCAACGAAGCCCGCCCGCACGTCGAACGCGGAGAGTTCCCCGAGTGGACCCTCGAAGTGCTGGAACACTGGGCGGAAACGATCGACGTGCTGGCGACCGATCCGCGGTTGCTTTCCGACCGCTTGGATACTTACCTGAAGCACGCGATCTTCGAGCGCCAACTGGCCCGCGCGGGCATGAGCTGGCAGGCGCTGCGCAAGGCGCTGCAAACGATCGATCAGCTTCGCGGCACGGTGCCCGAGACGATCGTCCAGGCGATTATCCAGGGCAATGACGAGCAGTTCAAAGGCGAAGCCAAATCGCTACGTGACAAAGCGATGCAGCAGCACAAACTACAGCCGGTCGATATTGAGCATCTGCAAGTCGCGGTCCGCCTGCAGGCGTTGGAATTGAATTACCACGAACTCGGCGGGCTCTTCGATCAGATGCTCGACGCGGGGCTGGTCGATTCGGTCGTCGTCACGCCCGAGGAAGTCGAACAGGCGGTTCACCACGGGCCGCCCAGCGGACGGGCCAGCGCCCGCGGCAAAGCGATCAAGCGATTGCACGGCCAGCCGTGGGCGGTCGACTGGCAGTACTTCCTCAACCGCGAAGACGGCAAATGGATCGATCTCCGCGACCCGTTCGCCCGCCACGGCCGGCTGCGCACGAAAACTTCTAGCTTCCCCGAAGAGGCCTGCCTGCCGGAGTTGGAAGACGTCGCCTTGCGAATTGCTGAGTAAAGTGCCTGTCGGCGAACCTACTGTGAACTCACTTCTTCACCGATTTGAAGAAGGTGTTCGAATGTGTAGATACCGTTGCGGCAACCGCCTGTGAAATAGATGTTGTAGGCGTACGAGCCGACCGGCTGCATGCTTTCCAACTTTGTCGCCTGCGCTTCCTCCATGGAGATGACCGGTAACAGGTCGCCGGCCGTCGATTGTTTTTCCTCCTTCCCCGCCCGCTTTTCGCGGCAGCCCGCGCAAGGACAGGTTTCGATCAGTTCGCGAAAACTATACCTGCGAACCTGCCCATCGCTCCAAGCGATTTGCAGATGGTGCTCGTCGACGATTTCGATATTGGTTGGTCGCTGGCTCACTTGAATCTCAAATATTTGGTCAGTCCAACTAACACTATGTCAGACCAATGGATTCGTAGTTTTAGTCTTTGTCCAATTGATCATCCTTGCACGAAACAACGCATGAATTAGAATCGTTTGTACTTCCCAGCGCACCACGCATAGGGGGCAGCCTACCGCGCGTGTTGCCTATCGTCCCATCGCGTCTTTTCTCACCGAATTCGTTTGCTGGGCATGAATCGTAGTTTGTTGATCTGGCTGGCGGTTGCCGTGACCATCATCGCCGTGATGGCGGTTGACCTGTTATTGCCTTTGGGCGTCGCCGCCGGCGTTCCTTACATCATACCGATTTTTCTGGCGGGCATAGTCGGTCGCGGCAGGCCGGTAATTCTGATCGCTGTTCTTTGTACTTGCTTAACTCTACTCGGTTTTCTGGTCTCGCCCGAAGGGGGTGAGATTTGGAAAGTGATTGCCAACCGTGCTTTGGCGATTCTTGTGATCTGGATGGCGGCGGCCTTTTACTCCCGCCGGGAAGCGGAAGTTGACGAGCGCACGGTCGCACTGGTCAACAGCGACGGGTCGACGCACTTCGATCCCGATCTGCACTATTTCGAAGAAGATGAATCGGCGTTCGGAAATGAATCCCTCTCGCTCGACGGTTTCATCGACCGCGTGGCGGCCAGCAGCGTGATGGAACGGGGCGAGCTGCGGCAGTTTGTTAGTGCGCTGGCTCCGGATCAACGCCCCAGCGACGGCGTCGGCCTGGCTCGCATGTTGATCGAACGTGAGCATTTGACGAAATACCAGGCGGCGCTGATCTATCACGGAAAGGTTGGCGGCCTGGTGTTTGGCGACTACGTGGTGCGCGACGTGATCGGCCGCGGCGGGATGAGCGTGGTCCTCAACGCCCGTCATCGTGAGACGCGGGAGTCATTCGCGCTGAAGATTCTCGCTCCGCACATCGCCCACAACAAAGAGGCGGTCAGCCGCTTCAAGCGGGAAATCGAAACGGTAACTCGGCTCGACCACCCCAACATCGTTCGCTCGATCACCCACGGACAGCAGCACGGTGTGCTGTATCTGGTGATGGAGTTGATCGTTGGTGAGGACTTGCACGCCATCGTGCGGCGCGACGGGGCCGTGTCGTGCAAGCGGGCCGCGCAGTGGGTGCGGCAAGCCGCCAAGGGCTTGCACTATGCCCACGGGCAACAGGTGATTCACCGGGACGTCAAGCCATCGAACCTGATGCTGGATGACGAAGGCCGCATCAAGATCCTCGACCTGGGTTTGGCCCGGGCGAAGTACGATCGCACGCCTGACGGCGATGCGCTTTCGCAGTTGACCGCCACGGGGACGATGTTCGGATCGGTCGATTTTATGGCACCAGAACAAGCGCTGAATTCCCATGCGGTTGATCACCGCTGCGATATCTATGGCTTGGGGGCCACGTTGTATTTCTTGCTGACCGGCAAAAGCGTGCTGCACGGCACGACCCAGGGCGAAAAACTGCGCGAACTGCTGGCCACGCCGCCGCGCACCCGGCCGCCGCTGGCGGTTGAGCGCCCCGATGCGCCCGACTGGCTGACCGAAGCGTACCGCGCGATGGTTCAGCCGATTGTCTCTCAGCGCCTAGGCAGCATGAACGAAGTGATCGAATCGCTGCGGGCCAACGAACTGGTGAGCGATTCCACGTAGCCACGCGGCCTAATCGCAGCCATCACAGCAGCCGCGCACCATTTCCGCAAAGTCGGCGTGCGAGGCGGAATCGTCTGCGCGGAAGCTCTGTTCAACTTTGCCCTGGTGAACAATAAACGTCCCGGGCAACTGAAAAACATCCCCTACCGGCTTGCCAACGAAATTGCCGCTGAAAATCGCCTTCAGCCCCGGCCACCAAATGCCAACGCCGGCAACTTGCGAGAGCGTTCCCCGCTTCAACCCGAACCGCTCGTAAACCTCTTGCCGCGGGTCGCTGATTCGCGGCACATCGTGCAGCCGCCAGCGGGCGAAGAACATTTCGGCCTCGTTGTCGTCCTCGATCATATGTACCAGAACAATCTTGGCACCCGCGGCTTCGACTTCGGTCCGCCGCTGTTCCAACTCGCTCAACGTTTGCCGGCAAAATGTACATCCTTTGTGGCGCAGAAAAACAACCAGCAGGGGCGATTTGTGCGATAGCGCCGTTAGCGAGTCGCCGCTGTTGGTCGTGATGTCGTTTAGTTCCAGCGCCATCTTGCGAGTTACTTACGATTTTGAACAGGAGGAAACAGAGTCAACCGAGGATTTGCTACTCTGTTTCCTCTGTTGTCTCCTGTATCAAAACTTTCCCCGACGCATCCACCGGTTCAA
>CALBTA010000090.1 GCA_937967755.1 uncultured Planctomycetaceae bacterium
GACGTGTGCTCTTCCGATCTTTCTTGCGGTGGAGGAGCCTGACCCACCACAAGAACGCACTTACGATTTAGAAGAACGCACCGCAAAATTCGGTGAGGCGATCATTGATTTTCTCAGGCCGCTCCCACGAGACGAGATAACTCGGCCATTGATTTCACAGCTTGTTCGATCAGCGACAAGTATAGCGGCAAATTATTGTGGGGCTGATGATGGAGTTTCGCGCGCCGACTTTTGTCATCGCATCGGAACGAGTCGCAAGGAAGCAAAGGAATCAAAGCTCTGGTTACGCATGATCGCTCGTGCGGTGCCGGCGAAGGGAGATCACGCTCGAGTTTTCTGTAGGGAAGCGAACGAACTGCACCTGATTTTATCGAAAATCTACTGGAACACGCGAAGAGGAGAAGAGCGAGACAAGAAGAAGCGACGCGCCAAGTAGATTTTGTCAATTGTCATTTTGCATTTGTCATTCCGATGCCGAGCATCCTGATCAAAAACGGCCATCTCATCGATCCCTCCAACAACGTGGATCGCGTGGCCAACGTCTTGCTGCAAGACGGTTTCGTGGCCGGGATTGATGTTTCGCCGGAAGGAGACCATGAAGTTGTCGACGCGGCAAATAAGATCGTTGCCCCCGGTCTGATCGATATGAATGTCGAGCTGCGCGAGCCGGGGCAGGAAGAAGATGAGACGATCGCGACCGGCACGGCCGCGGCGCTCGCTGGCGGATTCACTTCGATTGCTTGCGTGCCGACGACCGATCCGCCGGTTGATACGCAGGGTAGCGTGCAGTACGTTCGTACTCGGGCTCGCGAAGCGGGTAACTGCAACGTTTTCCCGCTGGCCTGTGTGAGCAAAGGGCGCGATGGGGAGGAACTGGCCGAAATCGGCCTGCTGGTGGAAGCCGGGGCGGTTGGCTTTTGCGATGGCGGTCGCCCGATCCGCAACGCCGAACTGCTTCGCCGGGCGCTGGAATATTGCCAGATGTTCAACCGGCCGGTTTTGAACCGACCCGAAATTGCGGAAATTTCGCACGGTGGTGTAATGCACGAAGGGCTGGTGTCGCTGAACCTGGGTCTCGCCGGGTTGCCGGCCGAAGCTGAGGACATGATGACCGCCCGCGATTTGCGGTTGGCCGAATCGACTGAGGGGAAACTGCACCTGCTGAACGTCAGCACCGAAGGTAGTGTCGAACAACTGCGCAGGGCGAAGCAGCGCGGCACGAAGGTCACCGCCGACGTCAGCCCACAGAACTTCACCCTGACCGATGAAGAGCTGCGGAAGTTCGATTCGCATTACAAAGTGAAGCCGCCGCTGCGGAGTGCGAACCACGTCGAGGCCCTGATCAAAGGTTTGAAAGACGAAACAATCGACGTCATCGCCTCCAGCCATTCGCCGCGGGCGACCGAGAAGAAGATGCTCGACATCAACGAAGCGGCCTTCGGCATGGCCGGATTGGAAACGACGTTGGCGTTGGTCATCACGCAGTTGATCCAACCGGGGCATCTCACCTGGCCGGAGGCACTCAAGAAGCTGACCATCAACCCCGCTCGTGTCTTGGGGTTGGAGAAGCGCGGCTCGCTGGGCACCGGTGATCATGCCGACGTGACGATCATTGATCCGAATGTCGAGTGGACCGTCGACGCGAGGAGCTTCCAATCCCGCGGCCGCAACACGCCCTTTCACGGCTGGAAGCTATGCGGCAAAGCCGACACGGTGATCGTTGGGGGGACGATCAAATTCGCCGGCGGACGGCTGGTTTAGGTCCGCATTCGGCTTCGCGCATCGCCAACGGCGGCGTGATACAATGCTGCGTTTGAGATCACCACTTTGAAATCGTTCTATCACGCGAACCAGGCCGCCGCATATGAAATTGAACATCCCCATCACCGTTCCTGCTTGCGCAATCCTCTTAGCCGCTTTCGCAGCGGCGATTGTCCATGCCGATGAAAACCATAAGCATCACCACGCAGGTGACCAGGCCGCGTCGCAGGAAATCACCAACAACGACCCAGTTCCGCCCGACCCGCCGCTGCGCTGGTTCAGAGGCAATATTCACACCCATACGCTGTGGAGCGACGGCAATGATTTTCCCGAGATGATCGCCGAGTGGTACCGCACCCATGACTACAACTTCCTCGCTCTTTCGGATCACAACGTGCTGAGCGAAGGCCAGCGGTGGATGAAGCACAGCGACATCGCGCGGCGGGGTGGGAAAGATGCGCTCTCCAAGTACCAGGCCCGCTTCGGCGGCGGCTGGGTCGAGACGCGCGGTGAGGAAGGAACTGCCTCGCACGAAGTTCGTCTGAAACCGCTGAACGAATTTCGGGCTCTCGTCGAACAGCGCGGCCAGTTCATCATGATTCAAGGCGAGGAGATTACCGACAGCGCCGAAGGCAAGCCGGTTCACCTGAACGCGACGAACATCAAGGATGTGATCAAACCGTTGGGCGGGCGGACCGTGCGCGAGGCGATTGAAGCCAACTTGCGGGCCGTCGACGAGCAAGCCAAGAAGGAAGGACGCGAGATTCTGCTGCACATCAACCACCCCAACTTCGGTTACGCGATCACCGCCGAGGATATGGCGGCCGTCGTGCAGGAGCGGTTCTTCGAAGTTTACAACGGCCACACCGGCGTGAAGCACCAGGGCGATCACCACCACCCTTCGGTTGAACGGCTGTGGGACATCGCCAACACCATCCGCCTGGGGCAGCTTGACGCTCCGCCGCTGTTCGGCGTGGCGACCGACGACAGCCACAACTACCACGGCAAAACAGGCAGCATCATGGGCCGCGGGTGGATTCAGGTCCAGGCCCGCTACCTCACGCCGGAACACCTGATTCGGGCGATCAAAGCGGGCGATTTCTACGCTTCCAGCGGAGTGGTGTTGAACGAAATCGCCTTCGATGCCGGCGAGGGCACGCTGACGATCGACATCGCCGCCGAGGAAGGGATCGAGTACACCACCGACTTCATCGGCACGCTGACGATCGACATCGCCGCCGAGGAAGGGATCGAGTACACCACCGACTTCATCGGCACGCCAGTCGATTACGACAAGAAGTCGGAGCCTCGCGTCGACGACAAAGGGAAAGAGATTCGCGCCACGCGAAAGTACGCACCCGAAGTCGGCAAGATTCTAGCGACCGTCAAAGGCCCTCAGCCCCAGTACAAGCTAACGGGCGAAGAGCTTTACGTGCGGGCGGTCATCACCTCCAGCCACCACCACCCCAAGCCCTCGTTCGACCACCAACACGAACAAGCCTGGACGCAACCCGTCGGGTGGAGAAAGCGGTTGGAGGGTGAAGCGGAGTAGGTTACCGCAATTTCCCTCTCCCGCTGGGAGAGGGTTGGGGAACGATGAATCTTGAATCACAACAGACGAATGATCTTTCGAACGACTTTCGCTATTGTCTTATCGTTCGTCTTCGCGAGCACGCTCCTCGCTCAGGGCACGAAGGCTGACTACGAGCGCGCGGCGAATCTGCGTGGGCTGACGCGTGGTCAGGTGCTGAATGAAAATGTCGAAGCCCAATGGCTGCCCGATGGCGAACACTTTTGGTACCGCAGCCAACAAAGCGGTGGCGCAGCGGAGTTCATTCTTGTCGACGTGAAATCAGGCCAGCGGCGATCGGCCTTCGATCATGAGAAACTGGCGGCGGCGCTTTCGAAGGAACTGAAGCGAAAGGTCGATCCGCACAACCTACCGATCCAAGCTATCGAACGCGGCGACGGCGATACCATTGTCGTCAACGCTGTCGGGCGATGCTTTGCGTTTGATGAGGAAGATTCCACGCTGTCGGAGCGCGAGGAAAAACTCCCTCGACCTCAGCCCAGTCGCAAGACCAATGATTACGGCGATGCCCGTCAACGGGATGCCCGGCGCAGCAACCGCTCGCCCGACGGCAAGTGGCGCATCCATCTGAACGACGGCGACGTGGTACTCAGTCCGCAAAATGGCGAAGCTGCCAGGCTGACGGATGGCGAGAAACTGCATGCGATTCACACGTACTGGTCGCCCGATTCGTCGCGCGTGGCCGTGTTGCAGATCGACCCCGAGCAGCAGCATACTGTCTACACAATCGAATCGTCGCCCCGCGATCAGGTGCAGCCGAAGCTCAAATCGCAACAGTACTTGAAGCCCGGTGACCGCATCACCAGGTTTACGCCTCGGCTATTTGACATCGAAGCGAGGCACGAGATCGCGATTGATAACTCGCTGTTCGACGACCCGTGGGAGATTCACCGCTTGCGCTGGGCGGAAGACTCTTCGCGGTTCACGTTCGTTTACAACGCCCGCGGGCACGGCGTGCTGCGGCTGGTCGCTGTCGATGCGAAATCGGGCGAGGCGACCACGGTGGTGGAAGATGCTCCCGAAACATTCGTCGACTACGCCCACAAGCAGTTCGCCTACTTTCTGGACGCAACCGATGAATCGATCTGGATGAGCGAGCGCGACGGCTGGAATCACCTTTACCTGTTCGATAGCAAGTCGAGCGAATTGAAGAACCGGATCACCGCTGGCGAGTGGGTCGTGCGGGAGGTTGAACACGTTGATATCGAGCAGCGGCAGATTTGGTTCCGCGCGGGCGGCATTGTTGCCGATCAAGACCCGTACCACATTCACTTCTGCCGGGTAAACTTCGATGGCACGAATCTCGTTCGCCTGACAGATGGCGACGGCACACATGATGTGCGGTTCTCACCCGACCGACACTATTTCATCGATCGGTTTTCCCGCGTCGACTTGCCGCCAGTTCACGTGCTGCGCCGGGCCAGCGACGGCAAATTGGTATGTGAGCTCGAAGTCGCCGACATCGCCGGCCTGCACGCCATCGAAGGTTGGCGAATGCCCGAGCGCTTCGTTGCCAAGGGCCGCGACGATGCGACCGACATCTGGGGCATCATCCACCGGCCGACCAACTTCAATGCGAATCAGAGGTACCCGGTGATCGAAAAAATCTACGCCGGCCCGCACGACCACCACGTGCCAAAGCGGTTTCACGCCAGCTATTCTGCCCAACAGATTGCGGAGTTGGGTTTCATCGTGGTGCAGATCGACGGGATGGGGACGAGCTGGCGGTCGAAGAAGTTTCACGACGTTTGCCATCGAAATTTGAAAGACGCCGGGTTTCCTGATCGCATCAAGTGGCTGCGCGCCGCCGCTGAGCAATACCCTTACATCGACCTGGCGCGGGTTGGCATCTACGGCGGTTCGGCCGGCGGGCAGAACGCGTTGGGTGCCCTACTGTTTCACCCCGATTTCTACCACGTGGCGGTTGCCGATTGCGGCTGCCATGATAACCGCATGGATAAAATTTGGTGGAACGAGGCCTGGATGGGCAAGTTCGGCCCGCACTATGCGGAAAATTCCAACGTCACCCATGCGAAAAATTTGCAGGGGAAGTTGTTGTTGACCGTGGGTGAGCTGGATCGCAACGTCGACCCCGCTTCGACGATGCAGGTCGTCAATGCGTTGATCCAAGCCGACAAAGACTTCGACCTACTCGTCATGCCCGGCGTCGGACACGGCGCAGGCGAAACCCGCTACGCCGCCCGCCGCCGGCAAGATTTTTTCGTGCGGCACTTACTGAAGGTCGAGCCGCGCCGTGACCGCAAGTGAGCGGCAACGCACTAGCCGCCGGTGTGTCGGCATATGGTTTGGAGTGAGCGGTACGGCGCTAGCCGCCGGTAAGTCGAAACTTGATTTGGGATGACGCTGACCGAGGGTGAATCTGCACTCACCGGCGGCTAGCGCCTTGCCGCTCAGAAGTTGGGAACTCATTCATAGGATCAGCAACAACATGAACAAAACCGAAACCGCCGTGGTCGCCTTCTGGCTTGCGCTGGTCGCAATCGCCAACGCCGATGACCAGCAGCCTTCGCCGAAGTTTGAGCCCAAGTTTTACGCCTTTCAAAACGGCGTCGGTTTCGGCGGGCCGGAAAAGGATGCGCAGACACTGAAGGAGTTGGGCTACGACGGGGTTTGTCAGGTCTTTGCCGGCGGCGACAAACTGGCTGCACAAGTTGCCGCGTACGACAAAGCCGGGCTGCGGGTCAACAGTATTTACTTGAATGTGAACGATGAGCCGATTGCCGCGGATGTGGTCAAGCCGCTCGCCGGGCGCGGGGCGATGATCGAACTGACGGTTCAAAAGATGACGCCTGACACCGTCGAAGCGGTTCGGCAAACCGCGCAGATGGCGGCTGAGTTGAAGCTGCAAGTCGCGCTTTACCCGCACAACGGCTTCGCGGTGGCGACCATGCCGCAGGCGATGGATTTGATCGCCAAGGTCGATCACGAAAACTTGGGTGTGATGTTCAATTTGTGCCACTTCTTGAAAAACGAAAACCCCGACGACCTGGAAGAGGTATTAAAAGACGCCGGCCCGCGGCTGCTGGCCGTCAGCACGTGCGGGGCGGATGCAGAGGGCAAAGGCTGGGGCGAACTGATTCAAACACTCGACCAAGGCGACTTCCCGCAGGCTCGGTTATTCACCGCCCTGAAGAAACAAGGTTTCGCCGGCCCCGTTGGCCTGCAATGCTATGCCATCCGCGGCGACAAGCGCGAGAACTTGAAGAAGTCGATCGCGGCGTGGGAGAAAGTGTTGTCGGAGTTGTAGTCGGTCGTAGCGGGGGCTTCCAGCCACCGTAAAAGACCTGTCGGCTTGCGTTTTTCGGAGTAGCAGAAGTCGTGAGACTTCTGGAAAGTCAACAATCACTACAGCTTCCTGAACTCTCACGAGTCTGGCTACGGTGGCTAGAAGCCCCCGCTACGAATGTCGTGATTAAAATAAAATGAAACCCGTTTCCTTGCGAAGTTATCTATCGTGCTGAAAACATCGATCAAATTAGCCGTCCTAGTGTTGGCGATCTGCGGGATCGCCTGGGGGGCGTACGCTTCGAACCAGTGGTGGAAGGAAAAGAACAAACCGCAGTGGCGAACCGAACAGGTTGAACAGGGCGAAATTACCTTCGTGGTCAACTCGACCGGGACAATCAAACCGGTCATGTCGGTGCAAATTGGCGCGTTTGTTTCCGGCCCGATCGATTCCCAAACCCGCCTCGTCGAGTTCAACGAAGAAGTCAAACAAGGCCAGGTGCTGGCGGTCATCGACCCGCGAATCTACAAGGCCGATGTTGCCCGCGACGAAGCTGCCGTCGATGCGGCCAAGGCTTCTGCCGAAGCAGCAGCAGCAACCGTACAGGCGGCCAAAGCGGCCAAGGCATCTTCCGAAGCCGCGTTGAACACCCGCCTGGCCGAAGTCGAACGGGCCCGCGCGCAACTGCTGCAGGCCGAAGCCGATCACGGCCGGGCGATCGATCTGGCCAACCAAAACCCCGATTTCATTTCGCAGGCGGAAATGGATCAGTTCAAGTACAACCGCCTGCAACTTGCCGAACAGGTGAACGTCGCCGTGGCCGCGGTCGAACAAGCCCGCGCCGCCCTCCTGCAGGCCGATGCGGCAATTAGCGAAGCCGAAGCATCCCAAGCCCGCGTCGCTGCCACGGTTGCCCAAGCGGTCGCCAGCATGACCCGTTCGGAACTGAACCGCGACTACACCGTGATCACATCGCCCGTCGACGGCATCGTGATCGACCGCAAGATCGAACCGGGCCAAACGCTGGCCGCCGCGTTCCAAACGCCCGAATTGTTCGTCGTCGCGCCCAACATGCGGCAGGAAATGCACATCTACGCTTCGGTGGACGAAGCCGACATCGGACTGATCCGACAGGCGCAGCAGGCCAACGCCAAGGTCCAGTTTACCGTCGACGCCTACAAAGAATTGTTCGAAGGCAAAATCAACGAAGTTCGTTTCAGTTCCACCACAACGCAGAATGTCGTCACCTATCCGGTGATCGTCTCGACCACCAACCCCGATTTGAAACTGCTGCCCGGTATGACGGCCAGCATTTCGTTCCAAATCGAAACGAAAACCGACGTACTAAAAATTCCCAATGCCGCGCTGCGTTTCTACCCCGACGAGCAACATGTGCGTGAGGAAGACAAAAAAATCCTCGACGGGGCCGCCGAGCAGAAGCCCGACGGCGAAGGCATCGAAGTCACCCTTTCCGCCGCCGAAAAGGCCCTGCAAGCCCGCAACCAAAACACCCGCCACGTGTGGGTGGCCGACGGCGACAA
>CALBTA010000091.1 GCA_937967755.1 uncultured Planctomycetaceae bacterium
CGGCGATGTCGAGTACGAATTGGAATTCGACGAGCCGTTGGTCACCGACCGCCCCGATTTTACCGAAGCCTCGTCAACGGTCGGACTCGGCGTTGTGCAGTTGGAGATGGGTTACACCTTCACCGAAGATACGCAAGCCGGCGTCAGCACTCGTTCCCACAGCGGCCCGCAAGCACTATGGCGGATTGGTATGTTTCGCGAGTGGTTCGAACTGCGGATCGGGCAAACATTGATCGAAGAATCGGTCACCGTGGGCGGAGTGCGAACTACGAGCTCGGGCTTCGATGATCTGTATATCGGAGCCAAGATCGCATTGACCGAACAATGCTGCTGCTTACCGGAAATGGCAATCATCCCGCAGGCAACCGTGCCCACCGGGGATAGGGCGTTTACAACCAACCAGTTCATGCCAGGCATCAACTGGGTTTATTCGTGGGAATTGAACGATTGCGTCGCAGTCGCCGGAAGTACCCAAGGCAACCGCGCCCGCGACGATACCGGGCAGTACTACACCGAATTCGCGCAGTCGGCGACCGTCGCTCTCGGGCTGACCGATCGCTTGGGCGCCTACAGCGAATGGTTCGCCTTCTTCCCGCACGGCGCAAACGACCCGGGCACCCGGCCAGAGCATTACTTCAACGGCGGGTTCACCTACTTGCTGACCAACGACATCCAACTCGACATCGAAGCCGGCGTCGGCCTGAACGACCACGCCGATGACTTCTTCGTCGCCACCGGCGTGGCCATTCGTCGATAGCGGCCTAGCTTGCCGCCAACGCGTCGCGAAACAGCAAGTCAACCTCCCCCATCCCTGGCTTATCGCCCGGCGTTGAATCCGCGGCGACCTGCTCGAGGTGCTGCAACTCACGATCGCAGAACTCGTTCAGCACCGGAACCATCGGTGCTTCGCCAAGCTCCGTGCCGGCCGCCTTGCGCGTCAGCAAATCGTCAATCGCTTCGCGCACAGCGGCGTCGGTCACTTGCGACTGAACCAGCTTCGCGAACTCGGTCGGGGCCATCGTGCCGTGCTGCTCAATCCAGCCGCACGCCAAAATTGGCCGCAGCACGTACAGGTACTTCTTCAGCTTGACCATGTCTCGCTTCAAGTACTCACGATAGTTCCCGCGCGCCATTTGGAGGTAGTGGTACAGGCACGACTTCGGCGAGAAGTGCAAGTCCCGCAACCGTCGCAGCCGCGAGGTGAACGGTTCCGCTGCCAGGTAGATGATCGGCGAAGCGATCCACTCCAGCAGCGGCGGGTTCGACTTGACGAGCAACTTAAGCCCCTTCTGCAGATCCAAACCGATCACGTCCAGTTCGTCAACGATCGGCAACTCAATCACGTCGCGCGGCGGTGAGATCGAAAGGTAACTTTCGACCTTCCGCACATAGAGGAACCGCACGTCGTAGTCGCTATCCGTCGAAGCGAACCCCCAAGCCCGGCTGCCCGACTCGCAGGCGAACAGCACGCGCACGTCATACTCAGCTTCGATGCTTTTCAGTTTGCCAAGGATTCGTTCGCGCATGTTGCAGCCGCCTTTTTTCCTGATCTAGTGAACCAAGTTGCCAAGAACTGACATGCCAGCGGCCGGCGGGTTCGGCAATTCGGGCTGGCGAAAAACTTTCCTCACGCGGCGAACTTCCTGGTCCACCGTGTGTCTTTCTCCCCGCAACCACTAACCGAACAATTTTTCCCAATGAAGTTCCCTCAGTCATTTCAGTCATTCAACTCACAGCGCTCATCGTCAGACGATCGAGCGGGGAGGGTGATTGCATAGGCTGAGTTTCAAGTTCCAACGCAATCCCCAAGCCCGTCTGGTCGCTACCCGGCGGGCTTTTTTCGTGTTCATTTTTCTTTGCCGCACCGGCTGCCCTGGCGATGCATGGGCACAAAAAGAGGGCCGAGGCTGCTCACCTTGGCCGTTGGTCAGCGGGCGCGGCGCATTTCAACTGTTGAAAGGAGTATGAGAGCAATGGTCCACAAAACGCACGTCAACGTCGGTACGATTGGTCACATCGACCACGGCAAGACAACGCTGACCGCCGCGCTGCTGCGCGTGCAGGCCGAGCGCGGTTTGGCCAGGTACAAGTCGTACCAGGAGATTGCCCGCGGCGGCATCGTTCGCGACAAGAGTAAGACCGTGACGATCATCGCTTCGCACGTGAAGTACGAGACCGCCGGCCGCACGTACGCCCACATCGATTGCCCGGGCCACGCCGACTACATCAAGAACATGATCAGCGGCGCGGCCCAGATGGACGGCGCGGTACTGCTGGTGTCGGCCGCCGACGGCCCGATGCCGCAGACCCGTGAACATGTGCTATTGGCCCGTCAGGTTGGCGTCCCGCACCTTGTGGTGTTCCTGAATAAGGTCGATTTGGTCGACGACCCTGAGTTGATCGAATTGGTCGAGATGGAACTGCGCGAGCTGCTTTCGCAGTACGGGTTCGACGGCGACGCGACGCCGTTTGTTCGCGGCTCGGCGAAGTTGGCGCTCGACAACCCGCAAGACGAGCAGGCGAGCCGTTGCATCGTTGAGTTGCTCGACGCGCTGGACCGCACGATCCCCGACCCGGTCCGCCTGATCGACCGGCCGCTGTTGATGCCGATCGAGGGCGTGTTCCTGGCCGCAGGCCGCGGTACGGTCGTGACCGGTAAGATCGAGCAGGGCATCGTTCGCCCAGGCGACGCGGTCGAGATCGTCGGGCTATCCGATCGGGCCACTGCGGATGTGGTCACCCAGATCGAAGCGTTCGGCGAAATGCAGCCGTGCGCCGAAGCGGGTCAAAACGTCGGTTGCCTGCTGCGCAAAGTCCGCCGCGACGACGTGCAGCGCGGTCAGGTGCTGGCGGCCGCCGGTTCGATCACGCCGCACACGCGGTTCGAAGCGGAAGTTTACGTGCTGAAGAAAGAAGAGGGCGGGCGGCACACGCCGTTCTTCGACGGCTACACCCCGCAGTTTTTCTTCCGCACGACGAACGTGACCG
>CALBTA010000092.1 GCA_937967755.1 uncultured Planctomycetaceae bacterium
CTCTCGCGAATTCAGCACAGCCCAAAAGACATCTTCCAAACCTTGCTGCGGGTTGGGGGCTTCGCTGACCAGCGTGGTCAGCCGTTGCCGCTCTTCGTCGGTGGGCTGGCGGCTGAGGCAGCGGATGAACAAGGTGTCGATGACTTGCTCAGGCGTTTTCTCCGCAGCCAGCAGATTGGGTACCACCTTACCCTGTGACATCTTCCCTTGTACGGTGCTGCCATTGATCAAATGCAACGCCTGAGAGAGTGTGGGGTCGGTGTTGACCTCGCAGGCACAGACGGTGTCGCGACGGGCGCGGCCGAAGGTAGTCAGGAAATAGGTTCCCGTGCGGCCATCAGCAATTTGGACTGCCCGGCTACCCAGCGGCAACCCGCGAAATTTGTCTTGCGTTTCGGTGACTTGCGTGATGCAGTCGAGCAACATCTCGGCCGGAATTCTTCGCACTTGCATGGCGGCGAAGTTACGTGTATCGGTGGCGTTGCTTTCATTCGTTTGGCAACTGCGCTGATACGCCTCGCTGGTGCAAATGTCGAGCACCAGCCGTTTGAAGTCGTATTTGTACTCGATCAGCTTCGTACTCAGTTCATCCAACAGCGCCGGGTTGCTGGGCGGGTTGCTGACCCGCACGTCGTCGACCGGTTCGACGATTCCCTGCCCAAAGAAATGAGCCCAAACGCGGTTGGCGATGTTGCGTGCGAAGAACGGGTTTTCCGGCGCGGTCAGCCACTGGGCCATCGCGACCCGGCGATCCGTTCCCTGCAAATCGGCAACATCACCGCCGAGATACTTCGGAGCCATCACGCGGTTGCCCACCGGGTTGCGCACTTCGCCGCCGCCGCTGTTGAACACAATTGTCTCGCGGTAATCCTCACCCGTCTTGCGGCCAATTTGCGAGAAGAATGCGGCGAAGCTGTAATAGTCGTCCATCGTCCAGCGGTCGAACGGGTGGTTGTGGCATTGAGCGCACTGCGTGCGAATGCCCATGAAAACCTGGGCCACGTTCTCGGCCGTCTTCAGCGTATTGCGTTCAATCTGATAGAAGTTCGTTTGCGGTTCGGTGAATGTTCCCCCAGAAGAACCGAGCAGTTCGCGAACCATTTCATCCAACGGCACGTTGCGGGCGACCTGGTCGGTAAGCCAACTGGAATAGAGGAACATCGACTTGTAGCTGACCTGGTTGCTGGACTTGACCATCAGCAACTCGGCCCACTTCATCGCCCAAATTTCGGAGAACTCCTTCCGCTCGAGAAGCTGCGATACCAATTTTGCGCGCTTGTCGGGCGAAGCGTCGGCGGTGAACGTTTCGTACTCCTCGGCGGTGGGAAGTTGGCCGGTAATGTCGATCGTCACGCGGCGAATGAACTCTTCATCGGTGCAAATCTCGCTGGGAAGCATCCGCAGCTTTTTTAATTTGTCTCCGATATGCCCGTCGATATAGTTACCGGTCACCTCGGGCGGCGTGTATTCGACGCCCTTGGGCAGCACCAGCGTTTGACTGACGACCGTGTGCGTGTCGTAGCGGGCCATGATGAAGGCTTCGCCACGGTTGGCGGCGGTGACCAACCCCGTATCTTCCACCGGGGCGGAGTTGTCGTTGTTGCTCATGAACACCGCCGAGTCGGTGATATCCCGCGTCTCGCCGGTGCTGTAATGGGCGACGGCGATGAACTGCTGCGTCGTGCCTTCGCCTTCCAGCACGGCCTGCGGCGGGAAGAGTTCCACTTTCGTCACGCTCGGAATCTCACCCTGGTCAAGCTGAGCGCCTTCTTCCAACCAACGCAGCATGGTGGCGTACATCGGATCGGATTCGTCAAAGCGCTTTCCGCCGGTGTGCAAGACTTCACCGGTCGACTTGGTCAGCAACAAGCTCTCCTCAGGCACGGCCAGGTTGATGCGGCGGAAACCAATCTCGCGCGTGATCCGGTGATGGTCGCCAACCGGATCGTAACCAAACAGCGACAGCATGAAGCCATCCTTACCGCGGGCAGCCCCGTGGCAGCTTCCAGTGTTGCAACCAGCCCGCATAAAGACGGGCATGATGTCGTTGTGAAAGCTAATCGCCGGATTGTTGGCAACACCGGTCACGGTGATCGGCATTTCAACCTTGCGGCCTTCGTACTCAACGATCAGTTTGCCTTCGCCGTCAGCCACCGGAAACAGCGTGTTCCCTTCCAGGCGAACGGCCGCGGCGCTGTCCAGCTTGACGTTGGCCAGCTTCGTCAAATCGATGGTCACTCCGTCGTCCCGCGTGGCAACGACGATGAACCGCTGGCTATCGCGCTGGTGGTTCAATTGAACCTGGGGCGGGTAGACGTTGACGGCCGTGATCTCCGCGGCACTAGCCGGCACGCTAAGAAACGCGGCAAACAAAATCGCGGCAGCGATCATTCTTGAAATGAACGTCATGGCGACGAAACTCCGTAGTGGCGATCGTTTGTAAAGCCGTAGCTGAATTTGCAAAAATTCAGTTGCATACGTTTGGCTTGAATTGCTCGGAATTTTTGTAAATTCCGCTACTTATCTTGCTGCTCTTTCGCCTGGCGCAGTTGCTCCAGGCGGCTGAGAACTTTTTTGGGCGGCTCGGCAGGCGGTTTGGCTTCGGGCTTGGGCGTTTCGGCTTTGGGCTTGGGCGCGGCGGCAACCTTCGGCGGCAGCGGCTTGTCGATGCGGACTTCGCCCGTGCCAACGGTGTGCATCACCGGCTCTCCTTCGACCATGGGAATCACCCGGCAGAGGATGCTTTTGTGGCGGCCGACGCTGGCATCCGCGACGGTTTTGATCGGGAAAGTGACCTCGGTCGATTCCTTCGTAATCGTCAGCGGCTCGGTGGTCGCCCCTTTCGGCAGGCCAACGAGTTCGATCTTCGCTTCGCCATCGAAGTCACGCTTCTTCTCGATATTGACCAGCAGTTGCGTCTCCTTTCCCTGTTCGACGGCTGTCTTGCCGATGGCCAGGTTGAAGAACATATCAGCGATTTCCAAGTCGGCCATCTGGCTGGCCACTTCGACCCGAGATCGGAAGAGCGTCGTGTAGGGAAAGAGTGTAGATCTCGGTGGTCG
>CALBTA010000093.1 GCA_937967755.1 uncultured Planctomycetaceae bacterium
ATGGCGGCGGAACGAACCCCGATGGTTCCCCGCTGGGCACGCCGATCGACTTTGTCCTGAATGAAGACGGCACGCTCGTCGTCGATGTGTTCGGTTTCGGTTCGCACGGCATCAACGGCGAACAGGGCGGAACCCTGGCGATCAACCCGCTTGATCCGGCGCTCGATAGTGACATTTTGCACGTTACCGGCGACGCCACATTGAACGGCCTATTGGAAGTGGATCCCAACGGCTTGGAACTCTTCCCATTCGCGTGGTACGACGTCATGCTGGCCAGCGGCGAGATCGACGCCAGCGGGTTGGATATCGATGGACTCAGCCTGTTCCGCGTGGTTGACAACCCGTTCGGCGCAGGTCAAATCCTGCAAGTCGCCGTGCCAGAACCGGCTAGCATTGCGATCTGGACGCTGATCGGATTGGCGCTGGCTGGGTTTGGCTGGATTCGCATCCGCCGCAAGGGATAGAAACCTATTGATAAGAAGTGACAACACGCCCGCGATTTTCCCGCTCGTCGCAGTGAAAACCGCGGGTGTTTTTTGCGCACATGGCAATGCCAGTTATTGGTTGCCGTTGGGATTGCGCCCAGCGTAAAATCGGCGTGTAAGCGATTTAGTTTGAGCTTCACTATGGGAATGGAGCAAGGGGATGGCGAGGCAAAGTAAACCCCAACGCGGTTTCACGTTGGTCGAGTTGTTGGTGGTGATCGCCATCATTGGCATTCTCGTGGCGCTGCTGCTTCCTGCTGTGCAGGCAGCCAGGGCTGCGGCGCGGCGGATGCAGTGCAGCAACAACTTTAAGCAAGTCGCGTTGGCGATGCACAATTACCATACGGCGAACAACACCCTGCCGATGGGAATGGCCTTCCATTCCGATTCGGCAACCTGCCCCGGCTTTCCCGGCGGGTTGTTCTATGGCTGGGGCTGGCAAGTCGCGCTGTTGCCTTACATCGAACAACAGAACGTTTATGACGAGATCGATTTTTCCTCCGGCGGCTCGCACTTGCCCGGGGGGCGCGAAGCGATGGGCTATGTCATTGAAGCCTACATCTGCCCTAGCGATAGCAACGGAGATAGTTGGACCGAATGTTGCAGCACGTACAACATTGGCCCCAACCCCACCGACGACGTCCGCGTCAGCAGTATGGCGGGCGTGGCCGACAGCCAAGATTACTATTGCAATTCTTACCGCGCCGGGCGAACCGACGCCGACGGCGTACTGTTCAACCTCAGCAGCGTGCGGATCGACGACATCCGCGACGGAACGAGCAGCACGCTCTTGATCGGAGAAGTCACCGGCGGCATGGGATCGCACCCTTCGCAAGGAACGACCTATTTGGGTTACACGTGGCAAAACTGGGCGGTGCAAGATCTCGCCCAGGGGATCAATGGGCCCGGCAGCATCCCGGGTGGGCGCGACGATTCGATCGACCCAATCGACGGCGACGGCGGCAACCGCCACGACGAACTCTATGACGAAGTCGGTTTTTCCAGTTACCACCCTGGCGGAACTTTCTTCGCCTTCTGTGACGGCAGCGTGCACTTCTTTTCTGAGAACATCGACCAGGCGACGCTGGAAGCGCTCGCGTCGCGGTCAGGGGCTGAAGTCATCTCCGCCGACGACTATTAGGCTTCGAAATTACCAATGTGCTGCCAACACCCAAATTGCATGCTCCGCTGGACAATCGCAGTCGCCCTGCTAGCGATGTTCTCCGGGTGCGGCGGAGACGATCTTGAAAAGTCGATCGTCAGCGGAACGATCACTTACGAAGGCCAGCCCATCGCCAACGGCGACATCATGTTCTACCCCAAGGCGGGAACTGCCGGCCCGGTTTCGGGAGCTCCAATCCGCAACGGCGAGTACACCGCCGACGGCAAAGGGGGCGTTCCCGTCGGAGAGCACCGCGTTGAAATTCGCGCGTTCCGCGTCCGTGAAACAACGGTCTTGCCCGAAGGCATGTCGGCGGAAGACATGCCGGGTCAGCGGCTGCAGTATCTGCCGGCAGAATTCAATTCACAGACCACGCTGGAAGCATCCATCGCAACCGGCGAGCGTCGGCAAACGGTCAATTTCGATCTGTAACGGCGGCTCTAACGGTCGGTGGGATGTGGCCTGTTCGGGTCCACATCTGCCCAGGCTCACGGCTTGGTCGGTAGATGAAACGGGGGCTCTTTCCTATGATGTGAAGTGATGTTTCCAGCAAATCACATTTGAAAGAGCTATGGCACGTAAAGGTTCAGAGTTTGGCGGGTTGTCTGTCGCGCTGGTCACTCCGTTTAAGGACGGAGCTGTTGACTACGATGCGCTGCGGGCGCAGGTCAATTACCAGATCGAGGCCGGGACGAACTGCCTCTGCCCGGTCGGAACGACTGGTGAATCGCCGACGCTTGGCTTTGAAGAGCACGAGCGGGTGATCGCCGAAGTGGTGAAAACGGCCGCCGGCAAGATCAAAGTGATGGCGGGCACCGGGGCGAACAGCACGGCGGAAGCGCTGCGCCTGACCAGTTGGGCCGCCAATGAAGGGGCTGACGCAGCGTTAGTCGTCGGCCCGTACTACAACAAGCCGACCCAGGAAGGTTTTTATCAGCACTTCAAAGCGGTCGCCGAAGCGGTTGATATTCCGATCTGCGTCTACAACATTCCGGGGCGAACGGCCAAGAACATTGAACCCGAAACCATCGCGCGGCTCGCGGAGGTACCAAACATCACGATGGTGAAGGAGGCCACCGGGTCGATGGACTCGGCATCGCAGATTCTTTCCGCAACCGATCTGACCGTGTTGAGCGGCGACGACAGCATGACGCTGCCGCTGATGGCGGTCGGCGGTGAGGGAGTGATTTCGGTCGTCGGCAACATCGTACCGCGCGACATGATCGCCCTGATCGATGCGGTGAACGCCGGCGATCTGCCGCAAGCGACGAAGCTGCACCACAAGCTGTTTCATCTATGCCGTGATCTGTTGGGCCTTTCCACGAACCCGATTCCGATCAAAGCAGCCATGCAGTTGCTGGGCCGCGACACCGGTGAATTGCGTTTGCCAATGACGCCGCTGGACGACGCCGGAATGAGCAAGTTGAAGCAAACGCTAACCGGCTATGGGTTGCTGTGACCCTGCCTGGCAAACGCGTTCTGTACATCTGCGAATACGCTGCGCTGAACGGCGGCGAAAGGTCGCTGCTGTCGTGGCTACCCGTTGTACTTTCCCGCGGGATAGAAGCCCATGCAATTTCGCCCGGCAGCGGAGCCTTGGCCGCGTCGTTTGCCGAAGTTGGTGTGGCGGTCCTCCCTTGGGGTGAAGACGTTGAACAATCGAAGGACAAGCTGGCCGCGCGGCGCAAGCAAATTGGCGAGGTGATCGATCGGCTGGAGCCGCATCTCGTTCACGCCAATAGCCTCTCGATGAGCCGCGCTGCCGGACCGGTCGCCGCTTCGCGGGCAGTTCCCAGCGTCGCCCACATCCGTGATATCGTCGGCATCAGCGCGCAAGCGATGCGCGATGTTAGTGCAAACCCGCGGATTCTTGCTGTGTCGCAAGCCACCGCGGAATTCCACATCGCCGCCGGCTTGTGCCGCCAGCGAACGCATGTTGTTTACAACGGGGTCGATCGTAAAGTGTTCGCACCGCGCGCGGCGACCAGGTATCTGCACCGCGAGTTAAACTTGCCCAATGATGCAAACTTATTGGGCGCGGTTGGGCAGATCGGCATGCGGAAGGGGTTGGACGTATTGTTGCAAGCAATGGCGAACGTGTTGGCCGAAAACTTTGATGTGCACCTTATCGTCGCTGGCGAACGAAGCTCCCAAAAGGAAGCAGCGGTCGAGTATGAACGCGCGCTTCACAACTGCGCGTCGCGCTCGCCGCTGGCGGGACGTGTTCATTTCGTAGGCCGGCGAGACGATCTGCCAGCGCTCATGAATGAGCTAACGCTGCTAGTTCATGCGGCACGGCAGGAACCGTTGGGCCGTGTGCTGTTGGAAGCAGCCTGCGCGGGCGTTGCTGTGGTTGCGACCGATGTGGGCGGAACGCGAGAGATCTTTCCCGATGGTCAGGCGATCATCGTTCCGCCAGATGACGCGCCGGCATTGGCCCGCGCGATTACCTTACTTCTGAACGGGCAGGAAGTGATTGCTCGACTGCGCGGCTCCGCGCTCGCCGAAGTTGCTCCCCGCTTTGATGCCGGCAACAGCGCGGGTGAGCTGCTGGCTCACTACGAAACGTTGTTAAATCTCCACAGTTGACCATTTCGCGTTGCGATAGCAAAACCATCCCCTCATCTTGCTGTTG
>CALBTA010000094.1 GCA_937967755.1 uncultured Planctomycetaceae bacterium
CATGCCGAAACTTGCGCACCGGCTTCACCCTGGTCGAACTGCTGGTGGTGATCGCTATCATCGGCATTCTGGTGGCGCTGTTATTGCCCGCGGTGCAAAGCGCGCGGGAAGCGGCCCGGCGGATGCAGTGCAGCAATAACCTGAAGCAGATGGGGCTGGCGCTGCACAATTACAACACCGCCAACGGCGTGTTTCCTTCGGGTAGCCGCTCGCACTACAGCGATACCAGTTGGACGTGGGGGCATAGCTGGGCGGTGGCGATCTTGCCTTATGCCGAGCAGGGAAATCTGTACGATCAGCTCGATATGGTGGGCGTCAACAGCCCGCATACCGGGTTGATTTACCAGAATTCCGCTTCGACATACAACACTGACAACGGCTCGCTGGTCAACGGGCTGACCGTGGCGTACATGTGGTGTCCGTCGTCGCCGCTGGATAAGTATGCGCTGAAGGGAACGATCGTGCCCGGCAGCCCTGGTGCTCCATCGCTCACTTATACGGCGATCACCGGCGCGATCGATCACCAATCGGCGGAAGACAAAGACAGCCAAACCAATCAGCACCGGGCGCGGGGAATCGCCTCCAGCGGCGGCATTCTGGTCGCCAACGATTTCCTGTCCTTCCAGGCGATTCGGGACGGTGCGTCGAACACCATCTTGCTCGGCGAACAATCGGACTGGTGCGTCGCCAACAACGGCACGCGCCGCAACTGCCGCAGTGATTTTAACCACTCGTTCCTGATGGGCGCGACCCCGCCCAACAACGAGGACGACCGCTGGTTCAACACCACTACGGTGCGATACCCGATCAACCACAAGGCGTGGAACTCAACGGGCGTCGGCGATGAGTTCTATGGTTGTAACCGCCCGATTCAATCGGCTCATCCCGGCGGGGCGCACGTCGTGCTGGGGGATGGTTCGGTGCGGTTCTTGAGTGAGTCACTGAACTTACAAACGCTGTTCGACCTTTGTAACCGAGACGATGGCAACGTGCTGGGTGAGTTTTAAGATGGAGCTATTCAATCAGCGCAAGTCGGCCTTTTCCTGCTCATTGTTTTTCGCGATCGTGCTATCGGTTACCGGCTGCGGAGGCCCGGAAGTCGGCCGCGTGGAAGGCCAAGTTACTCTCGACGGGCAGCCACTGACCGGCGCTGTGATTGTTTTCGAGGATGCCACGCGCGGCATCTCGGTCAACGCGGAATTGAACGCCGACGGCAGCTACAACGCCCGCACTTTCGACAAGCCCGGCCTTCCGCCCGGCAGCTATAGCGTTGCTATCCGGCCTGGGTCGTTCGCCAGCGGCGAAACACCCTTGGCTGGCGAAGGTGCAACGGGCGCGGGTGGTAACGCGAACACCTCGCCCGTTCCTGGTCGCTACCACAGCCCCAAACCCAGCGGCCTGACGGCTACGGTTGTTGTTGGTGATAACCCGCCGATCGATTTTGCCTTGACGTCCGCCGATTCGGACTAATAGGTTGGCCAGCCTTCATCTCGCGGTTGCGTTTAGTTCCCAGCCAGCACCATAATGGCTGTAGTCGTTTGTTTTCGTTGTGGTGAACAGAAACCATGGCCAAGGGCAAAGCGATATTACAGACGCTGAAGGCAGTTCATGCCGCCAACGTGGGCGTGGACTCCGGCTCTACGACTGCCGACAAACTGCTTTGGGTGCGGGCGGGCGAGTTCGAGTACGCCTGGCAAGCGAGACACTTTCGCAAACTTCTGCGTCGGCAAGATATCGTCGCGCGCGTCGCGGGGCGAGCGATGCGGTACTTTGTGGAAGTGCAGCGTAGAGATCTGGATGCGGCGCTGGCTGCGCTTCGTGACAACCCGCCGCCGAAAAAGTATCGCGGTTCACACTGGCTTCACCGCCCTATCGCGATGCTGGTGTTTTCTGCCTTCAGCATGGTGCTGATTATTGTTCCGGTGTGGTACGTCGATGCGCTCGGTCTAATCGATTCGCCGTCGGCGATCAGCACGGGGATTGCCCTGTTTTTCGCCGTCGCGGTGTTCGCGGCATTCATCGGGGCCCAGACTTTGTATTGGGGCCGGTAGCCAGCGAAAAGCGGAAAGAGCGCAAACGCTCTTGTGAGTGGAGTCAATTATTGCAAGAACTTACCGGGCGGCTTGCGCCGCTCCGCTACCAACGGAAGACCGCGTTCGCGCACAGGCCAACCAACAGCAGCAACGCGGCGGTGATAATCAGCATTCCTAACAGCGAACCCAGCATGGCAAGAATATCTCCGCAGGCGTGGAGTAGGTTGTTCGATGCAATTGGCGAGTAGCCAAACGTAGCAAAGAACTTTTACCGCGGCTAGTGGGAACGGTCGGCCGAATCGTCTTCAACTCGGCAGGCCCGCAGCGTTTCGCGAATTTGTTCCAGCCGCTTCGCCAATTCCGCCTCGAAACCGCGATCGACAGGGCGGTAGTACTCCTTTTCCACGCCCAGGTAATCCTGCTGGGCGACGCCGCCTGCGGAGTTGTGGCTGTAGTTATAGCCTTCGCCGTGGCCCAGACGCTTCGCGCCGGCGTAATGCCCGTCGCGTAGATGAATCGGCACGGGCAGCAGCCGGCCTTCGCGAACATCTTGCCGGGCCTCGCCAATGGCAACGGTCGAGGCGTTCGATTTCGGCGCGCAGGCCAAATAGGTCACCGCTTGGGCCAGCGCCATCTGGCATTCCGGCAAGCCGACGAATTCACACGCGTGCATGGCGGCCACCGCGAGCGTTAGCGCATGCGGGTCAGCGTTGCCGACATCTTCGCTGGCCAGAATGACCAACCGCCGACACAGGAAACGAACATCTTCGCCAGCTTCCAGCATGCGGGCCAGCCAGTACAAGCCGGCGTCAGCGTCGCTGCCGCGAATGCTCTTGATGAGCGCGCTGATCGCGTCATAGTGGGCGTCGCCGGTGGCATCGTACTCAATCGCCTTGCGTTGAACCGATTCTTCCGCCAGTTGCCGCGTGAAGTGAACCGGATCCGCGTCCGACGACAGCACTCCAATCTCCAGCGCCCCTAAAGCCCGCCGGGCATCCCCGTCGCAAACTTCGGCCAGAAACTCCAGCGCGTCGGCATCAATGTCAACGTTGCGCTCGCCCAATCCATTTTCGGAATCCGCGAGCGCCCGCCGGATCAGTTCCACAACATCATCGGGTGAGAGGGGTTGAAATTCGAACACCCGGCTGCGGCTGACCAGCGCGCTGTTGACCGCGAAGAAAGGGTTTGAAGTCGTCGCGCCGACGAGTATCACCACGCCGTCTTCCACATCGGGAAGCAACGCGTCTTGTTGGGCCTTGTTGAAGCGGTGAATCTCATCAATGAATAGCAACGTCCGTGAGCCGCCTGCGGCGACCTCATCGCGGGCGGCCTGCAAAACTTCCCGCAGTTCTTTCACGCCGCTGGTGACGGCGCTCAATTGTTGAAAGCGCGAATCGGTCTCACCCGCTAGCAGCCGGGCCAGCGTCGTTTTGCCAGTTCCCGGCGGGCCGTAGAAAATGATCGACTGCAACCGCTGGGCTTTCAGCAACCGCCAAAGTAACTTCCCTTCGCCTAAGAAGTGCTGCTGACCGACGAACTCTTCCAGACGCCGCGGACGCATTCGCGCCGCCAGCGGCTGGGCGCGGCGAAGGTTTTCAGCTTCCGACTGGGCGAACAGCGACATGGCAATGTGTGAACGTGGCTTGGGCTTCCAGCCACCGTGGGCGTTGCGAAATCAGAATACGTTCACCATTGAATCAGCGATCTTTATGAAACACAACGGCCGGCAACTCCCATCGCCCAGTTTCCGGCCCGCTGATATCATGCGAAGGACCTTCCGCGCAACTTCTACACCAACTCGCCCTTCGCCCACATGCCCTTCCGCGTCGACCTGAATATCTACCGCGGGCCGCTTGATTTGCTGCTGTATCTGGTGCGCAAGCACGAGTTGGAAGTGACGAACATTCCGATCTCGCTGATCACCGAGCAGTTCCTGGAGCACCTCGAGGTGCTGGAACAACTCGATGTCAATTCGGTCGGCGATTTTTTGGAAATGGCCAGCACGTTGATGGAAATCAAGTCGAACATGGTGCTGCCTTCCGAGGCGGAAACCGAAGAGGCGATTGATGACCCGCGTGAGGAACTGGTGCAGCGGTTGTTGGAATACAAGCGGTTTCGCGATGCGGCCAGCATGTTGGATGAGCGGGGCCGCGATTGGCAGCGGCGCTATGCGCGGTTGAGCGACGACTTGCCGCCGCGGAAAGTCGACCCGGCCGAGCAGCCGATTCGCGAGGTGGAACTGTGGGATCTTGTCAGCGCACTGGGCCGGATGATCAAAGAAAACCGGCCCCGTGCGGCGAACATCGTCTACGACGAAACGCCTGTCAGCACCTACATGGAGCGAATCCATACGCGGCTGCTTACCGAACAGCGCATCGCGTTCAGCGAGATGTTTTCCGCCGGCATGCATAAGTCGGCCATGGTCGGCGTGTTCCTGGCGATTCTGGAGATGGTGCGGCATTACAACGTACTGACGCACCAAGAGGACGGTCACGGCGATATCTCGATCAGCCGCGGCGAGGCGTTTCCGCAATCGTTCGATCTAACCCTGGCAGATGAGTATGGGGCGCCACCGGATGAGAATATCGACGAAGGAGTCGATTGAACGGATGAGCGTCGAAATTGTTCTAGGGGAAATCGCGCCGCTGCTTTACACTTCCCGCCCATGGAGACGTCACTGCACCGAGCGCTGAAGGCCCATTACGCCGACGACGAGGACCGCACGGAGGTTCGCTTGGGACGGTATCGCATTGACGCGATGGCTGGGGATGAACTGATCGAAATCCAACATGGTTCTCTGGCGGCAATCCGTGACAAGGTTCGCCGGTTGCTGGATGATCATCACGTGCGGGTCGTCAAGCCGATTGTCGCGACGAAACAGTTGATCAAGCGGGCGCGAAAAAACGGTCAAGTGAGTGATCGGCGGCAAAGCCCGAAGCGCGGGCAGATATTGGACCTGTTTGACGAGCTGGTTTACTTCACGCGCGTTTTCCCTCACCCGCGGTTATCTTTGGAAGTTGCATTAGTTGATATCGAGGAATGGCGTTATCCCGGGCACGGGCGAAGAAGAAGGCGGCGTCAGCGCGATCACTTGGTGGAAGACCAGAAACTTATCGCCGTGCGGCAGACGCATGTTTACCGAAGCCTCGGCGACCTCCGCGCCCACTTGCCGAAGAATCTTCCCCGGCCTTTTCATACCGGACACGTCGCGGATGGACTGGGTATTGCACGGTATATCGCGCAGCGCATCGTCTATTGCTTACGCGAAACGGGAGCGATTGAAATGGTCGGCAAGCACGGCAACGCTTTGCTTTACCGGAAGACGCGCGCTGGCCGTGTTCATAAGAAAGCAGCGTAGTACTCCAGGAGGGAAGAGAACGGATCGGCGATCCGTTCTACTTCTTTTCGTTACGTCTTCGCTTCGCGTGTGCGGGCTTCACGAAGGCCGCGGCTGAGGATGTCTCGCAATAAAGGTGAGAAGTCCTCGTACTTGGACTTGTCGGGAGAGTCCGGTGCGAACTGATAAATCGCATCGCGCGGCTTCTTGCCCAGCGCGATCAGCGTGGAACTGACCGTTCCGCGATCCTTGCCGCGGATGACCATGCTGGGCCTGCCCGGCCCGGCGGGCGGACGGGCGAACACCTTGCTGGCGACCGCCAGAAACTTCACGGGCGAATCGAGCGTTTGCAAAGTGAGTAACCGGTGAGCCATGGCGACCCTTTCGTCGTTGGGGTCGTTCAAGTCACGGTTGCTGATGATGTTCAGGCCTTCTTCCAGTTGAACGACCTCAGGATCGTCGGTACCGTGAATCGCCCAACCACTTTCCGCGTCGGCGCAGATGAAATTCACGCCGTCGTACAGATTCGTGGACAGTTCTTCCAATGCGGTGTCGACAGCGCCCCGGGCGGAATCGCACTTCAACATTTCCCGGCACAACACCCCGCGCGAGCGAGGAGCCATCGGCGGATTCAGCCGCCGGCGATTAGACACCCCGACGAACAGCCCGTGCTGGTTCACGCCCAGCCAGGTTCCGCCAGCCTGCTCGTCCAACCCGCAAAGAATTCGCGGCTTGCCAGACTGAATCGACGGCACGGAACTGGCCCGGTCGTAGTACTCCTCGCGATTGGCGGCGACGAGAACCGGGGCCTCAGGAATCAGCTTATATTGAATGGCCAGTAAGCACATAGACTTTACACTACTTCCGTTGGGCGTAATGACGGGCAGAAACGATCCGACATTCAGAATTTATTAGGAAACAGGCCCGTCGGACACCCTCTGGCGGGGGGATTGCAAGATAATTCCGAATCTGCTTTGCAAATTCCGAGAATTTGTGCCTGTCGGCGAAGAGCTACCGCCACCGTCTTCAAGTTGTTGGACCAATGGACGGATGTTTGGCAACGCCAATTAAGCAGTTTCGCACCGGAGCGTTACTCCTTGGCGGGCAGCTTTTCGGGCAGAAACTTCTCCGTTGGCCAGAGAATGTAGTAGGCATCATCCACGTGCGGCCAGTACTCGCGATCCTTGTTGTGAACCAGCAGCCCGCCCGCGAAGTAGTTGTGGACACCGTCGACCGTTACGTCGTAGACGGCGATGGGATGATCGATTCGGTCAATCCGCTCTATTGTGATTCTGTTCAGATCGAAGTTTAGCAATCGATCCTCAAGTTCTAGCTCACCCGCCGGCACGAAGTTTCCTTCGCTGAAGACAGGGTGCTCCGCGGTAACAACCAACTCTCCGATGCGCAGTGCGCCGGGCGCGACGTGGCTGCGCATCGCAGTCACGCTGGCCAACACCCGTTGCCCTCTCTCTACGTCGTAGCTCCAGATGCGGTCGCCCACCCGCAGATGCTGCACGGCCACGGGGCCGCTGGCGGTTTCGACTATTGTTCCTTCGCCAATGCAAGTGCCCACCGAGCGATGCGCCGTGGCCACGTGTTTTCCCTGAGCGTCGTAGGTCACGTAGTACCGGGTTTGCGTCCAACCACGATCCGCGCCGAGCAGCGCGACGGTGTGTTGCCCCTGGTCGCTTTCAATCACCCAAGGCTGCGGTTGATGCTTCGCTTGCGCTTTCAGCTCAGGGCGGCCGGCATCCTCAGCCGCTTGCAAGCGGGCCTTGGCGATCAGTTCCTGCGCGGTAGGCAATCCCATGGCACCACGTTCGACCTTGATCGGGCCAACCGTGAACTCAAGCTTCTGATTCTCTTCATG
>CALBTA010000095.1 GCA_937967755.1 uncultured Planctomycetaceae bacterium
CGACCGATGTAGAAATCGGTGGCGACGGCGCGCTGTACGTTTCTGATTGGGCCCATGCGCTGATCGGGCATATGCAGCACAACATCCGCGACCCCAATCGCGATCACCAACATGGGCGGATCTATCGCGTCACGTACAAGGGCCGCGACCTGCTGAAGCCCGCCAAGATGAAGGGCAAACCCATCGCCCAGGTGTGCGAGAATTTCTTCTCCAAGGAAAACAGCACGCGGTATCGCGCTCGCCTGGAGCTCTCTGGCCGCAGTGCGGATGAAATTACCAAGGAAGTCGGCGCGTTCGCCGCAAAGCTGTCGCCCATGAACGCCGAGGCGGATCGTGATCAGGCGCAGGCGTTGCTCGAATGCCTGTGGGTGTTTGAGGAACAGCGGCTAGTCAATTTCCCTTTGCTGCAAAAGGTCTTTCACGCGGAAGAGCCACGCGTGCGGGCGGCTGCCATTCGCACGTTGGGCCATTGGGCGGGGCGTGTAGATGGATGGGAGGAAACGTTGATCGCCGCCGGTCGTGACGAGTCGGCGCTCGTTCGGGCCGAGGCGTTGAAGGCAGCCGTGGAATTGCAAGGGGTGACCGCGGCAGAAGTGGTCTTCGAAGTTGCCACGCGGCCGACCGACCCTGAACTGGAAACCGTGTTGAAATATGCCCAAAGCCAAAACAACGTCGATCAGATGGTGAAAGAGTCGCTGGCCGCCGGCAAGCCGCTTTCCAAGGCGGCGCAGCTTTATGTGTTGCGAAACGCCAGCCCGGATGAACTGCTGAAGATGGAACCCTCGGAAGCGGTTTACCTGGCAATTCTTTCGCGGAGCAACGCCAAGGCGAATCACCTGAGCTATGCCGTCCAGGGGCTGGCGGGGATCCGCAAGACGAGCGAGTTGAAAGTGTTGGTCGACATCGTCGCCGAGCAAGATGCCCAAAACGAAACCGGGCTGATCGCCAGCGCGGGCCAACTGCTGATGCAGCAAACGCCTGAGCAGCTTCAGACCGTCGGCGCACAAATGCGAAAGTTCGCCACCGAAGGCCAAACCAGCGACGCCCGCCAGCTTGGCTACGCGGCGTGGATGACGATTGACGGCTCTGGCGAGAACGCCTTCGCCGAAGCCTCGACCAGTGCCGAGGCCCTGTCCGACGTGTTGGCGGCGACCGCTGCGATTGAAGACCAAGACCTGAAGGCCAGCCTGTACAAGCATGTGCGGCCGCTGATGTTTAACCTGCCTACCGCCATCGACACCGGCGAGTCGCGCAGCGGAGGTGGAGAGCCTGGGTTAATCGCCGAGTACTACCACCCCAACCCCAAGAACGTGGCGATCGCAACGTTTGATTCCTTGAAACCGAAGGCGATCGGCGTTTCCGAAAACGTCTCGCTGACGTCGACGATCATCACCAACCGCGAGCAGTTCGCGCTGAAGCTGACCGGTTCGATCGCCATCTCCAAAGGGGGAACGTACAACTTTTACCTCAGCAGCGATGATGGTTCGCGGCTGTACATCGACGGCAACGAAATCATCAATCACGACGGCCTGCACGGCCTGAGCGAGAAGACGGGCAGCGTTGAACTGGCGGGCGGCTCGCACGAAATCGTCGTCACCTATTACGACAACGGCGGCGGCGACGGGCTGGCCCTGGCCTGGAGCGGGCCGGGCTTCAACAAGCAGGCCGTGCCGTCCGAGCGGTTCTCAACCGGCAGCGGGCAAACGCTGCACGACGTGGCAATCGCCGCGGCCGCTGGCATTCCCGGGCATGACGCGGAAAAGTTCCGTGACCTCGCCTCGCTGGTGAAGTCGGATCAAAGCCGGGCCAGCGCGATCGGCGTGCTGCGCGGCATCGATGCGAAGCATTGGGATAAGAAGGAAGTTCGTCCGTTGGTCGACAGCCTCGTCGCCCATGTCACGCAAATTCCCGCTCGCCTGCGAACCGGACCGGCCGCGACGGAGGCGATTGCGCTGACGCGCTCGCTGTCCGCCGCGCTGCCCAAGTAGCAAGCCGATGCCGTCAACGCGCGGCTGGAGAACTTGGACGTTCGCGTCATTGCGATCAGCACTGTTCCGTTCCGAATGATTTACGACCAAACCCGATTGGTCGTCGAAGCGGGCAAGCCGGTAGAGTTTCGGCTGTCGAATGTCGATCACATGCCGCACAACCTGACGATTTGTCAGCCCGGCAGCATGGAAGAGGTTGGCCTGCTGGCCGAAGAAACGGCCCAAGCGGCCGACGCGATGCAGCGGCAGTACGTGCCCAAGACCGACAAAATTCTGCTGGCCAGCAACCTGTTGCAGCCGGGCGATTCGCAGGCGATCAGTTTTGAGGTGCCCAAGCAGCCGGGCGTTTACCCGATCGTCTGCACCTACCCGGGGCACTGGCGGCGGATGTATGCGGCGTTGTACGTGGTTGAAAGCCTGGACGACTACCACGCCGACCCCGATGCGTTTTTCGTGAAGCACAGCGGCCTGGTCGAGGATGAACTGCTGGCCCTGATCGGCAAAGAGCGTGATTGGAAGTTGGAGGAACTGATCGATTCGGTCAAGCCGCTGGAAGGCCCGCGTTCGTTCGACGTCGGGCACAACGCGTTCAAGGTTTCCAGTTGCATCGCGTGCCACAAACTTGGCGGCGAAGGACAGCAAGTTGGTCCGGAATTGACCAAGCTGGAAACCGAAAAACGCCACCCGGAACATATCCTCCGGTCACTCATCAACCCGTCGGAAAAGATCGACGAGAAGTTCCAGCAGTACCAGTTCTTCCTCGATTCCGGGAAGTCGGTGACGGGCATGATCTTGAAGGAAACGCCCAAGGATTATACGATCGTCGATAACCCGTTGGCGAAGGCGAAGCCCAAGATCATCCTCAAGACGACGGTGGATGAGATCGTTCCCTCGAAACTTTCCATCATGCCGACCGGTTTGCTTGGTAAGCTGACGCGAGAGGAAATCCTCGATCTCATCGCCTACATCCACGCCGGCGGAGACAAGAAACACCCGTTGTTTGGTGACCACCAACACGGTGGCCACGAACACTAGGGAGAGCCGTCGAATCAACTCGAATGCTTAGTACAGGCGCGTTGCTCGACGATGTGACTCTACTTCCCAAAGCGTACAGCAATGGCTTCGGCGGAAGCGGGTGATTCAGGCCCACCTCCGCTGAAGTACCAATGCCCATCTTCCTCATCGATGTACACGCGAGCGGCATCTTCAGGCTTAGAATAGCTGCCGCGCAGAAGACTGAGGAAGCAGATTCCATCGCGGGAATGGATCATGCGTATAGGCTGCCGGTGCATCTCTGAAGGCCAGTGATAGGTGGTGACCTTGGCATCCAGAGACTTTTCGGGCGACAGCAAGACACTGGTGGCCATCACAACCGAACCACTGTCCTGCGATTTACCGCGCAACCAATAGTAGCCATCTTCTCCCAATTCGATCCCCACGAAATCATCACCTGTCTTAAGCGCACCCGAAAACGAGGTTAACACGCACAGGCCTTCATCTTTATGCAGCATCCGCACTCCATCGGCGGGCGGAGACCAGCGGAACGTGTTCACGCCGACAGAAATCGGTTTCGGCT
>CALBTA010000096.1 GCA_937967755.1 uncultured Planctomycetaceae bacterium
CCGACTGTAGAGGGTCTTGAGCTCTACGTGGGTCTCAGCGTCGCCGCCGAAACGCTGCAAGTCGTCGCCGTGGCGGTCACGGTCGTCGCAGGATTTTCTTGGCTGCAGTTGCAACTGACGGCTGATGTTGCAACGGGCGGAAGCAACCTAGGCCCCGTCGCGGGCGGTATCGGCATCGGCATTCTGCTGCTGTTGGCCGCCACCGTTTGGCTCCCTTGGGCGGTGGTGCAATTTGCATCGGCGTCGTTTCTTTATCACACCTGGCGCATCTGGCGAATTGCCGGTTGGTTGCTGTGGCCGCTTTCGTTGGGTGCGACCTTTGCCGAAGAGATCATGCAACGCCTGACCGGCACGGTCGAAGACGAGAATAGCGAGGAAGAAGCATTTGAAGATGAAATCCGTTCGATCGTCACCGAGGGCCTCCGCGAAGGGCACTTGGAAGCCGACGCCCGCGAGATGATCGAGGCGGTAATCGAATTGGGCGATGTCGACGTAGCCGACATCATGACCCCCAGCACGAAAGTAGACGCCCTGGATATTTCGCTGCCGTGGGACGACGTCGTGCGGTTCGTTACGGAGTGTGGCCGGACCCGCATCCCTGTCTACGAAGACAAGCTCGACCGCATCGTCGGCGTACTGTACGCCAAGGACATGCTTCCCGAATTGCTCAAACCCCGCGACAAGCAGCAACGGGCGATACGCAAGCTGCTGCGCAAGCCTTGGTTCATTCCGAAGTCGAAGAAGGTCGACGATTTGCTGCGAGATTTTCTCCGCACGCACAACCACATGGCGGTGGTCGTCGACGAATTTCAAGCCGTCGCCGGGGTGGTGACCATCGAAGATGCGCTGGAGGAAATCGTCGGCGAAATTATTGACGAATACGACGAAGAGGAAATCGAACCGATCCGCCAGATCGACGACCACAGCGCCGAATTGCTGGCGACTGCCCACATCGACGAGATCAACGACCACCTCGGCATCGATCTGCCCGAAGGCGAAGAGTACGACACCATCGCCGGGCTGATGCTGGCTCACTTCCGCCGCGTCCCCCGCCGAGACGAGCTGATCGAACTAGACGACGTTCGCATCATCGTCCTCGACGCCAACCGCCGCCAGGTAGAAAAGGTAAAGGTCGAACTTCTGCAGCGATCGCGTGCGGATTCGTAGGTCCGCTTGAATGCCGCCGTCGTGCCTTTTGCGAATTTCGCTGCGCTCGAGTTACGCCAAAGCCTGCGTTGGCGGGTGGACGACAATTCCGTATAAGCGTTTCGCTCTTGTTGTTGCTTCACCACCCACGGAAGGATGCCAGCGGTGCATGCATTGCGAATCGGGTTTGTTGTGGCGGTTAGTTGGCTGGTTTTTCAAGCTGGTGCCGCTTGGGCGGGGGTCTATCGCCAGGAGGGGACCGTCGAACTGCACAACTGGGAAGGCGAAGCCGGTAAGAAGCTGGGCGTGATCCAAGTGAAGTACACCTTCGACACGATCGTTGGAGAACCGACCGAACACTTCCGCTTGCGATATGTGCCAATCGATGACGCAACAGAACTGCTGACGATCAAACTGCGGGCCAGGGTGCTTTCCGAAGGCCAGCGGATGAATGCTTTCGTTGATATCAACCCGCTTGTGCCGCAGCCGGGTGAGTGGGGTTGGGACGTACCCGCTTCGCCCAACTGGGGGCCTGGGCCGCAAGCTTGGAAGCCAGCTTACGGTTCAATGTTTCAAACCGAAGCGGGCGGGCCGGTTACCGCGAAGGCGGCGAAGAACATCTACCGGAGGGGCTTTTCGCTTGTTGACTTGGAAGTGGTCGAAATCCGCTTTAAGACGCAGCCGCAAGAAAGAAACGCCTGGCGTGAGCAGCGGCCACCTGACAATGCCATTGCCAATCGCGATGGATCGCCCTGGTTGCGAACGCCATTTCACCGACAGCAGCTAGGGCAGGGCTACGTGCCAGCGGCCGTTGGCGATCACATGCGGCAAAGCGCCCGCGGGTTCACCGTGTTCGTGGAACAACCGGTCACCGCCGAGTCGAACATCCCCTTTAGCGACCGCGAAAGCAAAGCCTATCGCTGGCAAGCTGAAGATTACGCCTACGCCCAGCTTCGCTTCCAGTGGCGGCGATGGGCGGGAAACAAACACATTGGCGGCCCGGTCGCCGCGAAGGTCGCAATCGTCTGGGAGACGGATGAGCTGGCGGCGATCCTGGAGGCTTCGGCCAAAAACCAACGGATCGTCACCTTCACGACGAACATGCAACTAAAACCGGGTGACGAGTTTACCATCGTCGATCGCATGCCGTTGACAACTGTAGAGAAGTCGCAGTTGCGCCCCAAGCTTGTCGTAACGGCTGACATTCCGGGTGATTCGCAGGTCGTCAAGGCGAAACCCGAAAACCCATTGGCCAGCCTCAAACAGAAGCGGGAACTGCCGCCCCACAATCCGCTGGCGAACCTGGCGAAAGATCAGGCGGAAGAATCCACCACCCAGGCGGAAACGACATCCGAACCCGAGGCCCAGTCGCAAGCGCGGTACTTCTACGTGCGGGCCGTCAGCGGGTACTCGTGTAAACACAAGGGATGGGATCCCGATCCCTCCTGGTCGCGAAGTCGCAGCGATGAAGAGTGGGAAATGCTTAAGCAGCGACGCGAAGAGCGGGCGCGAGTGCTCAAGCGGTTTAGCGATCAGGTGTCACGGTCGCCCGTCTACAAAGCGAGGATCCCCGATCACATTTCGCAAAGCTTTAGCTGGACGGGCAATCTCAACGAGGCCCAAGAAAATCTGATGTACGACTGGGCGGAAGCTTTTCCGGGGCCAACGTTCCGCTACGAACCACAGAACCCCGGAGTGACCTTCAAACCGGTGAAATTCTTCGTGATGACTACGGACGAAGAGCACGCCAACGATGCCTACGGAAGGGAGAACCCAGTCGTCAACTACCACGCCCCGCCGTTTGAGCGCCTGTTTGAACTTTCAACGTCCAAGTAGCAGAAGTCGTGAGACTTCTGGCCGCCACAAGATTTGTAGAGGATGGACTCACGCCATGCCTAAGATATCCACAATCTCACTAGTGGTTTTGCTATTCGCTTGCGCGGCGGCGCAGGCCAACCCGTTCGCCCGTCACGCGAGGAAGGCCAACGAAGGTTTTTTCACCGACGGGCAGGTCAGCGTACTCTGCTTCGCCGACGGCGAGGAATTTGCCGGAACTTTGGAGTTGAAAGGGGTCCGCTACCCGCTCCGCGCTCGCCTGGTCGATGGCGGGCTGCGCGGTTCGTTCGAGGCGAACGGCCAACCGATTGCGTTTTTCGCCACCGTGACCGGCGACGAAATGCAGTTCCAGAATGAAGACTGGTCGGGAACCCTTAAGCGAAAACCGTTGGCCCGGCTAACCGGGCGATGGATCAGCAAGGACGTGACGGTGGTAGTTCAGAAAAGCGAACACGGTTACGCGGGCATGGTGCTGTTTCAAGAAAACCGCATGCCGTTTCTCGCAGAGGAGCAGGCCGGCGGGTTGGTCGGTCAGTTTCGCGACGGGAACGAGCGCGTCGCTTTTGAAATACAGCGCCGCAAGGACCACTTGGTTTTCGTCGTCGGCAACTACCGCATGCGGGTCGACCAAGAAACCGAGAAAGCTCGGGCGGCGCGACTGGAACCCATCAAGAAGCAAGCCAAGGCCGAGTTAGACGCCAAGAACTACTCTGCCGCCATCGATGCGTACAGCCAGTTGATCGAAGAGGAACCAGACGAGCTCGAACACTTCAAGGGGCGCGCTGATGCCTTCTACCAAACGAACCAGTACATTCACGCCGCCGAAGACTATAAGCAGGTGATTGCATCGCAGCCCACCGCCTTCTTTCACAATCGATTGGGTGTCTGCCTCGAAATGCTCAAGCAATACGATGCATCCATCTCCCAATACTCGGCGGCCATGTTGCTGGACCCTAAGTACAAATGGGCCCTTGCCAACCGGGGCGACGTACGAAGGAAGCAAAAAGACTACGCCCGCGCGATTGACGATTTGACCCAGGCGATTGAGTTGGACGGCAAGTACACGTTCGCTTTATACACACGCGGCCTCGCCCACTCGTCAAACGGCGATCAGCAGCGGGCAATCGCCGACCTTAACAAGGCGATCGAGTTGAAGCCCGATACGGCGATTTACTATGTGAATCGCGGCATTGTTTGGGCACATGCCGAAGAATATACCAAAGCAATCGCTGACTACTCCGCCGCGATTGAGATCGATTCGGAATTGACCACAGCCTATAAAAACCGTGCGCTGGCGTACGGCGAATCGGGAAACCATCTTGCGAAGATCAATGACTACCTACTCATTTTGCGATTTCGGCCCGACGAAGCCTACGCCCACAACGGGGCGGCCTGGGCTTATGCCGCGTGCCCCGATGCTCGTCTTCACAACGGCGAAAAAGCAGTGCGGCACGCGCTGGCCGCCTGTGAAGCTACGAACTTTGAACGGGCAGGGTATATCGACACGCTGGCCGTTGCCTACGCCCGGGCGGGTGACATCGCCCAGGCGGTGAAATACCAACAGCAGGCGATTGACGTATTCGGTCGGCCAGAGGACGAAGCGGGGAGGGCGACGCTGGACCGATTTCACCAGCGGTTGGCAATGTTCCGCGATGGGCTACCCTACCAGGAAGAGGCCGAAAAGCAGCCGGCCGTTGCTCGCGGCGAAGCGGAAAACAACTCGCCAGCGATGGGATTGGAAGGGTACTGCCCCGTCACGTTGCTCACTCGGCGGCAGTGGATCAAAGGCGACCCGCGTCTGGCGGCGACGTACCAAGGCCACATCTACCTGTTCGCCGGCCAGCGAGAAAAGGAACTCTTCTTCGACAACGCAGATGCCTATAGCCCGGCGCTGGCTGGCCACGATCCGATCGTCTACGCCGACAACCGCCAGATGGTGCCGGGGAATATTCAGTTCGGCTCGTTCCACGAAAACCGGCTCTATCTGTTCCAAACCGACGAAAACCGCCGGCTGTTCAAACGCTCGCCAGAATCCTACGCCGCCGAAGCGGAGCAAGCATTCGGCAGTGCTGGGCACCGAAATATGAACCAACGGCGTTAAGCCAGTCGCCGTATGATGGTATCAATGTGCTGTACTGCGGTGGCTGGAAGCCCCGCAACGGCTGTCAATTCAAAGATGGGTCGTCGGGCCATTGGCGGATGTTTTGGTCGGCTCTGAGGATGTCGGTGCCGACGTGGCGGACGACGGTTTGCCAGAGGGCGTCGTTGTCTTCGGTGAAGATGTAGCTGGCGGTTGCATCGGTGGTGCGCCATCCGCCGGCTTTCATTTCGCCGTCCAACTGGCCGCCGCCCCAGCCGGAATAGCCGCTGAACAAACGGTACGGGGTTTGCGAACCCTCAACGACGCGGTTGATGTGATCGGCCTTTGTGGCGAACCACAGGCCCGGAACAATTTGCAGCTCGCCCGATTCGTCAAGGGTGTGGACGGCCATCAGCGGGCCTTGCAACGGCCCGCCGACGTAGATCGGCTCGTCGCTGTCACACTCATTGCCCGTCAGGTCGCTCCAAACATCGGCCACGGTTTTTCCGCTGGGGCGGTTCAGCACAACGCCGAGGGCACCTTCGGCTTCGTGCTGCACGATGAGGACGACGCTGCGCGCAAAGTTAGGGTCTTCCAAATGCGGCGACGCGACGAGTAGATGGCCTTGAAGGGATGGCATGATGGTTCTTTGGAGTGCGATGATGGTTCATCGCTTTGGATTTTGGTGCGTCTCGCGGCGCGGGCGCGTTCACCAATTCTATACGATTAGAAAAAGACAGCGGCAACGGGTTGCCGCACTCCATAGCTCGACGGCCTTGGAAGACCGTCGTACCGCGATGCGGCTAAGCGCTCCAACTATCTTGCCATACGCAGCCGGCCCATGACCAGCCTACGCCGAAGCCGACGAGCATGTTTTGGCGATCGGGCCGAACGCGGCCTTCGTCGCGAAGCTGTTGGATGAGGATTGGGATGGTCGACGAGACCGTGTTACCGACATCCTTCAAGCGGATCGGCAGATGGTCGTCGTCTAGTCCGAGGCGCTGTTGCAGCAGGTCAAGCATCTTCCAGGTCGCCTGATGCATGAGGTACAGGTCGATGTCGTCCGCGGCGAGGCTTGCCGATTCCAACACCTGATTGACCAATAACGGAACCGCACCGACGGTGAAATTGATCAAACTCGGGCCGTCCATGTACAAGTCGCTGGGCCAACGCTTGCGGTGGCGCGGCTTGTGGGCGTCGCACTCGGGCCGAGCTCCGCCGGCGGTCGCCAGCAGGGTATCGGCCCCGCTGCCGTCGGTCCCGAACTGAAAGCCGCGCAGCGTCGGTTGAGCGGTTGCATCGATCAGCGTGGCCACGGCGGCA
>CALBTA010000097.1 GCA_937967755.1 uncultured Planctomycetaceae bacterium
GCCGCCAACGCGATGAGCAGCGCGGCGGTGCCTCCGGCAATAGTCTTGCCCCAGGTGCGTGTCTGGTTGTGGTGGCTCTTCATGGAACTCAATCGTAGCGGAGGCTTCTAGCCACCGGAATATCGAGTAGTAGTCTGAGACTTCTGGAGTTTCGTGAAACTCACGGTGGCTGGAAGCCCCCGCTACGGTAGATTTTGAACTTGACGAGTTATGTGAACTGGTGTATACTTATCGGGATTGTAAGTGAATCGACTGTTTCAGAAACCCATTGTGTCGTCGTTTTGACATCATGAGAAGTTTTCAACCACCACACTCCCTCTGCGGCGGGTGGCGCGCTGAATAATTCAGGATTTATTCAGCGCTGCGGGGATTCCCTGGGGACCGAGCGCGCGCTGAATAAATGCAAAAATGTGTCAGCGCGCGATGGCCAAAGGTGGTAGGAAAAATCGGCCGCGATGATGTCAAAATGACGACACATTCACGTTGACCTTGATCGAAGTCCTAATGAAAATCGATGCTAGTCTTTCGTTCCGCGAAAGAGATATAGGCGGAATTTTTGCATATTCCGCTACGGAGATGTACGTGTGGTATTTCAAGTGAACTACGGGAAGCTCGACCCGCCGGCGACGAACCTCGTCGAGCGGTTGGGCTATTGGGCGAAGCATCGCGCGGGTGAGCCGGCGTTTGTCTTCTTGCCCGATGGCGAGCGGAACGAGCAGAAGATCACTTATGCCGAGTTGGACCGCCGCGCCCGAGCCATCGCCGAGCGTCTGATCGATCAGCGGCTGGTCGGCGAGCGGGCGCTGCTGCTCTATCCGCCCGGTTTGGAATTCATCACGGCGTTGTTCGGTTGCTTGTACGCGGGCGTGGTCGCGGTGCCGGCTTACCCTCCGCGGCGCAACCGCAACATGTTGCGGATTCAAGCGATCTCAGACGACGCCCACGCCAGCATCGCATTGACGACCGAAGATGTCGCCCGGGCGGCCGGATCGTACTTTGAAGAAGCGCCACACTTGGAGCGTTTGCTGTGGATGGCGACCGACGTGCGGCGCAACGGTACGGGAGATCACCATGCCACTTCGCCGGAACTGCCGCCGATCAGCGACGATACGTTGGCGGTGTTGCAATACACATCGGGATCGACCGGCATGCCCAAGGGCGTGATGTTGTCGCATGGCAACCTGATGCACAACGTCACGCTGATCACACACGCCTTCCGGCCCGACCGCAGCGACATGGGCGTGTCGTGGCTGCCGACGTATCACGACATGGGATTGATCGGCGGCATCCTAAACCCCGTGTTCTTTGGGCGGCCGAACGTATTAATGCCGCCGATGGCGTTCCTTGGAAGGCCGATTCGTTGGTTGGAAGCGATTTCGCGTCACCGGGCGGCGATCAGCGGCGGGCCGAATTTTGCCTATCAACTTTGCGTTGACCGGATTAGCCAAGCCGATTGCCAGTCGCTTGATTTGAGTTGCTGGACCGTCGCGTACAACGGGGCCGAACCGATCCGCCCCGATACGCTCGACGCCTTCACGCAAAAGTTTCAGCCATTCGGTTTCCAGCCGACCGCCCATTACCCTTGTTACGGGCTGGCCGAGGCTTCGCTGATTGTGACGGGCAGCGACAAGAAGCACGTGCCGATCATCTTGGGTGTTGACTCGCGGTCGCTGGCGGCCCACCGGGTCGTTCCGCCGCGCGACGACGAGCGGCAGCGGCAACTGGTCGGCTCCGGGCGGGCGCTGCCCGATACCGAAGTGGTGATCGTTGACCCGCAATCGTTTCAGCGGTTGGGCGAGGCGGAAGTGGGCGAAGTTTGGATTCGCAACCCCAGCGTCGCCCGCGGGTATTGGAAACAGCCGGAGGAAACACGGCGAACGTTCGGCGGCAAAATCAAGGGCGAAGGGGACGCGGCATTTTTGCGCACCGGCGATTTGGGCTTCGTCGACGGCGGAGAGTTGTTCGTCACCGGGCGGCTGAAAGATTTGATCATCCTGCGGGGCGTCAACCGTTACCCGCAAGATATTGAACATACGATCGAGCAGTCCGAGGCAATCGAACAGATCGGAGCGGCCGCGGCGTTTGGCGTGGAAATGCAAGGCCGCGAACGGCTGGTGGTCATCTGTGAAGTACAGCCGCGTCGCCGCGACGACTGGACCGAAGTGATGCAGCGCGTCCGCACGGCGGTCGCCAGTGAACACGACGTTCCGCCTGATGCAGTTGTGCTGGTCCGTTACGGTTCGCTGCCGAAAACTTCCAGCGGGAAGTTGCAAAGGCACGCCTGCCGCGATGCGTTCTTGGAAGGCACGCTGCGCGTGGTCGCGCAGTGGCGGTCGTGGAGCGAAGGCGTTCCGATTGGCGATTGGGCCAACTGGCAGGATGAAGAATCGCTGGAGTGGGACGAGAGCATCGACCCGAACACGGCCCGCGTGGTGCTCGACCATGTCCGGGCGGTCGCGCGGGACAGCGCGGCGGGGCTGACACTCGATACGAACATTGTTGATCTGGGTTTGGATTCGCTGGAGCGGATGGAAATTGTCGCCGCGTTGGAAGAGAGTTTCGCGGGGCGGCTGCCCAACGACGTCGTCGCCGAAGCGGAAACCTGCCGTGAAGTGATCATGGCGGTGCAGACGTTCCTGATCGAAACATCGCCTGATGTGATGGCACCGGCGATGCCCGGCACCGCCCGCGACCGGGGCGACTGGACGTTAGATTCGCTGCCGCAAATCGCACAGTTAGAAAGCGACCGCGAGCAACTGCGCGAAGCAGGAATTGAAAACCCGTTCTTTCAGGCGCATGAAGGAATCGGCGGCCCGACGACGATCGTGGATGGGCGGGAACTGATCAACTTTGCCAGTTACAACTATCTCGGGGCGTCGGGCGATCCGGTGGTTGCACAGGCTGCGAAGGACGCGATTGATCGTTACGGCACCAGCGTTAGCGCCAGCCGGGTCGTCTCGGGCGAGCGGCCGTTGCATCAGCAGTTGGAATCGGCGTTGGCCGGTTGGATCGGGGTGGAAGCGGCCGTCGTTTACGTCGGCGGGCATGCGACGAACGAATCGACTATCGGGCATCTGCTGGGCCCGGGCGATTTGGTGCTGCACGACGCGCTGGCCCACAACAGCATCATCCAAGGGGCGTTGCTGTCGGGCGCTCGCCGCCGGGCGTTCCCGCACAACGATTGGGAAGCTCTGGGCCGGTTGCTGGCCCGCATTCGCGACGACTACCGCCGGGTGCTGATCGCGGTCGAAGGTGTTTACGGCATGGACGGCGACATTCCTCACCTGCCGCGGTTCATCGAAGTGAAGCAGCAACACCGCAGTTTGTTGCTGGTCGATGAAGCCCATTCGCTGGGAACGATCGGGGCGACGGGGCGCGGCATCGGCGAACATCACGCGGTTGACGCCGGCGATGTGGACCTGTGGATGGGTACGCTCAGCAAGGCCCTGGGCAGTTGCGGCGGATACATCGCCGGCAGCCGCACGGTCGTTGACTATCTGCGATACACGTCGCCCGGGTTCGTTTACAGCGTCGGCATTTCGCCGGCCAGTGCGGCGGCGGCGCTGGCCGCTTTGCAACAGTTGGAAGCACACCCCGAGCGTGTTGCGCG
>CALBTA010000098.1 GCA_937967755.1 uncultured Planctomycetaceae bacterium
GTTTGCAGCGGGCTGACGACCGACATACGCATCTTCAAAGCGTCGGCGGTGGTGCTGGGTTTCATGACGCACCTGGTCTTGGATGAAATCTATGCCATTGACATGTCGCGCGGCCGCATTCGCTTCAAAAGTACCTTCGGCACGGCGATGAAGTTTTACAGCAAAAGCGGGTGGGCAAACATTTCCACCTACGGCAAGCTAGTCGCCTGCGTCGCGCTGGTCCTTGGCGAACCGATGGTGATGCCGCCAGCCCCGCCAGTTCAGCCGGCGCAAGGATTTCCCCAAACCGAATTCCCACAAACGGCCGAAGGCGTTGGGCCGGGGACGGAAGGCAACCTGTTTCGGTAGCCTGTTGTACTTCGGCGACGTACAATGATGTGGATTGGTTGGAACCAATTTCAGAACATGCGACGCCTAATAGTACCGCCGGAGTGAACCATGCCCAAAACCCAGGGAATCATTCGCGGACGCACCATCGAACTGACCGAAGACATCGGCATGGGCGATGGGCAGCGGGTTTCCAACGAGATGATGCCGATCGACTTATCGAAGCCCGCTCCCGCAAAGTATCCGCTTCGCGGAACGCCGATTCAATTTGACGACGCCGTTAATCCAGTCGTCGAATCTGACTGGGAATCTCAATCGTGATCGTCGTCGATACGCCAGAACGCTTTGCACCTTGGTGCATCTCAAGCACTCGGTGACTCAATCACTAACGTCACCGGCCCGTCATTCACCAATGCCACATCCATGTGGGCGCGGAACGTTCCGGTGGCGGTTTCGATGCCTCGGCTTTGTACGTGCTGGACGAATTGATTGTAAATCGCCTCGGCATGTTCCGGCGGGGCGGCGGCGATGAAACTGGGGCGGCGGCCCTTGCGGCAATCGCCCAACAACGTGAACTGGCTGACGACCAACATCGCACCGCCAATGTCCAACAGCGAGCGGTTCATCTTGCCGTCATCATCTTCGAAGATGCGCAACTCCGCGCACTTGTCTGCCATCCAACGCACTTCGGCATCGCCATCTTCCGGCCCCACACCAAGCAAGACCAGCAACCCAGCCCCAATTTGCCCGACGACTTCACCATCAACCGTGACACTCGCCTGGCTGACCCGTTGGATGCATGCTTTCATGCCACCCCTTCACCTTGTCAACCTGTCACCGTGTCAGAAAAAGTGGGTTTGATCGGCGGCGGGGCTTCTTCCTCTTCCGCAAGGCCCTTTTCGCGGCGGACTTCGTCAACTTGAGCAGCGATCTGTTCGATTAGCTTGTAGTTTTCCGCGATGCTGTTGGCCTGCCGGTAGTAAGCGAAAGTGATCAACGCCGTGCCGAGCATCGCGCCGAGCATGTGCGGCGTAACCCAAGCCGCGGTTCCTTCGCGAATGATTCCAGGGTTGGCAGCCTGCCCCAGCGCGATGATACCCAGCACCGTAAACATACCGACGAGCGCCCAGGGAAATGTGCGGCGTTTGATGATATTGCCTTGGCCGATTAGCGACTTGTCAAAGCCATACGTTTCGACCACCTCGCGAATCCAACGGCTGGTGCCGATGAAGTAAGTCACGCAGATACAATTGACCAGCAGCGTCACCAGGGCCGCGACGATGCCGAACATCATATGCACGAACGCCCGATTGCGAATCGGCAGGAACTCGGCTTCGCTTTTTTCCTCCAGCGCCACCTTCTCGCGCTGCAGCCTTTCGATTTCCTCAACGGGGCGGGGACGCTGGCGTTTCAAATCTTCGATCCGCTGGCCGTAATCCTCGTACACCTGCATGCCGACCTGGCTGTAGCTGGCGTACTCGGCGTTGTAGTCACCGATGTACAGGCCCAGCACAATGTTGCTGCACAGCAACAACACCGAAAGACCGGCCAGGGCGAAGAAGATACGGGTCATGGGGCTGTTGAGTACTTGAATTCGTCACGGCAGGCAGCACGGATCGGCGATCCGTTCTACCTGCTGCGGTGAATTATATCGCAGCCTCAGCACTTCCGTCAGAGGCCCCTGCCCTTCGCCGTGATTGATCTCACACCTACAATCGCGGTATGAGCAACCCATCAATAGCCGGCAATGCCTGCGTCGCCTACCTCGTTCGGCATGGGGCGACGGAAGTGAATGTCGCCAACCCGCCGCGCCTGCAAGGGCGGGCGACTGACTTGGGATTATCGTCGGAAGGCAAGGTGCAAGCCGAGCAGACAGCGGCCTTCTTCGCCGCACGCAAGGTCGACGCAGTCTTCAGCAGCCCTTTGGTCCGAGCGCAAGAAACCGCTGCGAAAATCGCCGGCTCGCACAACTTAGCTGTGGAGACGATCGACGCCCTGGTCGAAGGCGACGTCGGCGATTGGGAAGGGATGTCCTGGCCAGAGATCGAAGCGGCCGACCGCGACTATTACGACCGCTACATGGCCGACACCGGCAAGGTTCCGTACTTGGGCGGCGAAAGCTTTCAAGATGTTCAAGACCGCGCCCTACCGGC
>CALBTA010000099.1 GCA_937967755.1 uncultured Planctomycetaceae bacterium
ATCTGTTCAAAGCTGAAGTTGCGGCGTGCCTCGACATTTACAACCCGGGCCTGGGTGGAACGGGGGGCTTCGTGCCGATGAGCGACAACGAGGTCCGCACCATGGCCAAAGGTTTGAAGATGCTGATCGAACCCGATTTGACCACCTTCGCCGAGGTCGACGGCAAACCGATCGGCGCGGTCTTCGGGCTGCTGGACTACAACCCGATCATCAAGGAAATTGACGGCCGGCTGTTCCCCTTCGGCTGGTGGAAAATTCTGATGCACCGCAAACGGCTGAAGCGTGTTCGCCTGATCACGACCACCGTGTTGCCGGAATATCAACGCTGGGGCATCAGCCTGGGGTTGCTGGGGCGGCTGATCCCGGAAGTGAAGAAGTGGGGCATCGAAGAGGGCGAGTTCTCCTGGGTGCTGGAGAGCAACGACCTGTCGTACAAGACGCTCAAACGAGGCGGCACAAAGATCACGCAGAAGTACCGGGTCTATGACCGGGAGATTGGTTGAGGCGATTCGAGCGTGGTAGAACTGATCGCCGATCCGTGCTACTCCTTCGATGTTTGCAATAACGGCGAAGCGACCAAACCAACGCTCCGCACAGCGCCAATGAAAGACTGCCAAGCATCAAACTGACTTTGGCGATGTCGAGCGCGGCGACGGATGTTGGCGATGCGCCCACCGTTTCCGCTGCCGGCTGGTGCGTGCGCGGCGGCAGCGCGCCCAGGTGCAAGACTCCTTCGCGCCGACCGGCGGGGCCATTGGTTTTGGCGTCGTAACTTTCCGCCGTGTTGCGGCGCGAGGGCATGGTGTATTCGCCGAAGCGGAGGTTTTTTCGGGCCAAAACTTCGCGGGGGAAATCTCCGTCAACGACGGTCAGCGTCATATCCTTCACGTCTTGCAGCGCGCCGGCGATTGTCTTTTCGCGCTCTTTGGAAAGGGCGGTCTCGTGCAGCGTATCGATCTCTTTTCCGCGCAACCCCAGCCGCTCGCCGATGGCCAGCAGGTCTTTCTCGCGCTCTTCGTGCGGCAGCGACAACTTATCGGAAGCGACGGCCAGCAGATCGGCAGCGAAGAGATCCTTCGCCGCACCGTTGTGGGGCACTGGGTTGCGGCGCTCATCAAGCCCGGTGCGGAAGTGGTCCGGCAGCGTTTGCGGCGTTCCGCCAATCACGCGCAGCGGCAGCGGGGAAGTCAGGTTCTTATGCAAGTCCTCACCGCTGACTTGGCGGACGACGTACTCTTCGGGGATCGACTTGATCTTTTGTGGTTTGTCCGTCAGCAAGTAAACGATATTGCGCAACTCGCCGGCGTTGAACGAGGCCAGCCGCATCGGCACGACCAACTCATCGGAAGGAAAGCGAAACGCCATCGCCTGCACATGACCGTCGAACGTCGAACCGCTCGGCAGCTTGACGTCGACTTCACGCTGGGCCGGTTGCGGGTCGGCTCCGCCCTTTTGCCCCACTTTGGTCTTCACGGCGACGAAGCACCAACGGTCTTCGACGTACTCCTGGCAGGCACTGTCCATGCCGTCGGGGTATTTGTATCCGTGCTGGTCCATCCACTTCTTCAAAGCGGCCGGGCTGCCCGCTTCGAGCACAGCAACTTCGTACATGCCAACGGCTTCCTGGCGCACGACGCGGACCTCGTCGTACTTCAAGCCTTGGCCCTGGTTGCGGTTGGCGAGTACGTTGCTCCGGCTAAACGATTGCTTTGACTTTCGGGCCAATGCCCAACGCATGTCGATCACGACTTCCGGCGGATCGATTGCGGCGGCGACATGCGGGAAGATGTGATCGGGCACTTTGCGAACCGCAGGCGGAGCCGGGAATGGAATGAGCATGCCAAACTCGTCCACCTTGCCCGAAAACCCAGGGCGGATTACGAACGTCTCGATGCCATCCTTGTAAAAGACATACGTCTTCTGCTCGCCAATTCGCGTAATCGGCTGGCCATCGCCGGTGTAGATCGGCGGAACCATGCCGCAGGGGTCGGCCTGGGCACTAGTGGCCGCGATGAGACCAAGCAGAGTTCCACAGAGCCAAGCAAAGTTTCGGTCAGAAGACATGAGATTTCCCTGGTTTTCGGCGTTTTTTGACGGCCAACGATCCGTCACCATATTTCGGACGCTAATAAAGGGACGCGATTGCCAACAAGCAAGTTCCCCACGGAACCTGGGTTTCTATCCCAATTTTCATCGGCTGGAACGCTTTATTTTGCCCCACAGGCTGTGATACAATTCCCGGCTGTGGAGGGGAGGTGCTATCACCGCACAAGGTTGCGCACCGGCCCCGCGATGGTTCGACCGGCCGCTGGCCTACGGCGCATGGCACGGCATGGCCCGTTGGGTCGACGGTCTCGTTTGTGTTCCGCGCCGCATAGTTCGAGGAGTGGCGTCATGCCGCAAGGTGTCATTAAGCGTTTGATCACGGACAAAGGGTTTGGGTTTATCGAGGCGGAAGGCAGCGATATGTTCTTTCACGTCTCCAGCGTCGAGGAGGTGACGTTCGAAGACCTGAACGAGGGGCAGATGGTGCAGTACGAAGTCGGCCAAGGCCCCAAAGGCCCGCGGGCTGAACACGTTCGGCCTGCCGATTAGCCGAATCGGCCAAGCGACAAATTCTTTCCAGCCCCAGCCGCGATCCGCTTGGGGCTTACTTACTCGCCCAACAGCGTGGCCTTGTCCCACACGGTGACGGTCCCATCGCTGTTGCCGGTGATGATCTGCTCTCCGTCGGGCGTAAAGGCCACGGCCCAACTGCCGGTTTTGTCGGGAGTGACGACCGGCTTGTAGGTCTCCGTATTCCACAGAATGAAGTTCCGCTTCGCCTTCACGCTGCTGCCGGATGCCAAATACTTCCCATCGGGCGAGAACGCGATGGAGTGGATGTCTAGCCCTTTAATATCCAACTTGCGGAACGGGTCCGCCTCTTCCACCTCGCCGATTGCCCGCAAGATTTTCCGCGCGCGGAATTGAGCTTCCGCCTCGCCGGATTCGACAACTTTCTTCAGAGCATCACTGGCCGGCGCGCCGATGGCACGCAACTTGGCCTCGGCCCCTTCCCGCGTACCAAAGTCGTCGTTGTCTAAGTCCTTGATCAACGCGGCGATCCGTTCGTCTTCGTCACCTTCCTTTTCAGGCTTCTCATCCTCCTCGGGCATCCGCCAAACTTTCACGTACTGGCTGCGGTGACAGGCGGCGGCAATCTGTTTTCCGTCGGGCGACACCAGCAGGCAGTAGACGTTGTGTTTGTCAGCGGGAAACGTCGCGTGCATTTCCCACGTTTCGGTGTTCCAAATCGCAATCACCGAATCTTCGCCGGTGTACTTCGGGTAGCCCCGCCCTCCGCAAGCGGTTAACAGTAACTTTCCGTCCGGGGTGAAACATGCGGATGCCAACCCGCCCGAACCTTCCGCAGGTGCTTCCATCGGCATCGTCAGGGTGTGTTTCAACTCTCCGGATTCCGTGCTGTAGATGTACACCAGGTGATGGTCCTTCACTACGGCGGCGATTGTCTCTCCGTCGGGCGAAAACGTGGCACACGTCACGGGCGCTGCCGGAACTTTGATTTGCCGAAGCTTCTCGCCGGTTTCGATATCCCACAGCCGGACCATATTTCCCCACGACCCGGTCAATACAACCTTGCCATCGGGCGAACACTCAATTGAAGACAGCCCGCCTGAAATGTCGGGAAACGCTCGAATGAGTTTCTTGGTCGCCAGGTCCCACAACCGCATCGTGTCGTGCGGGTGGGTGGGGGTGTGCCGCGTCTCGCCATCGGGCGTTACCGCGATGCGCCAGGCCGACTTTTCATGCGTTTGAAACGTGACCGGCTCTTCCGCCCCGGCTTTGACACACAGAAACGCGACCATCACGGCCAACCCGGATACAAACTTCGTGCGCACTCTGCACCCCCATTTCAGAAGAAGCAATGTATTGATGTGGCCCGCACGCTCATTGTAGCCACAGGGAACGGGCTCTGTCACGAGATCATTTCGGACCACGGTTGGGCTATAATCAGTCGCGGCCTGAGATCTCCAACTACGAGAGCGAACATCATGCTTCAACTTGCTTACTCCGCTGCTCGGCTGATAGTTTTGCTGGCAGTCCTGGTGTTTTTTTCTTGCCAGCCCGCAAGCGCCGAAGAGAAATACAACGTTCTGTTCATCATCTCGGACGATTTAACCGCCACGGCGCTATCTTGCTACGGCAACGAAGTTTGCCAAACGCCGAACATCGACCGGCTGGCCGAACGTGGCGTGCGGTTCACCCTTGCTTATTGCCAGGGAACCTATTGCGGGCCGTCGCGGGCTTCGTTTATGTCGGGCTATTACCCGCACGCGATCAACATGCTGGGCTACAAAACTCCGCGGCCGGCCATCGGCGACCGGGCGACGTGGGCGCAGCATTTCAAGAACAACGGGTACTACTCGGCGCGGGTCAGCAAGATCTATCACATGGGCGTGCCGGGCGGAATCGAAGCGGGCAGCGATGGGGCGGACGATCCGATTTCGTGGACCGAGCGTTTCAACAGCCAAGGCCCGGAGTGGAGGGCCAAGGGCGACGGCGAAACCCTAGAGGGAAACCCCGACGGCAAGCGCCCGGTCGTTGGCGGCAACACGTTCGTCGTCGTCGAAGCCGATGGCGACGACCTGGTCCACTCCGACGGCCGTACCGCCCAGAAGGCGTGCGAACTGATTGAAAAACATAAGGACCAACCGTTCTTCCTGGGCGTCGGGTTCGTTCGTCCGCATGTGCCGTTCGTCGCGCCGCGGTCGTATTACGAACCTTTTCTGCCCTATGACAAGCACGAACTGCCGGAAAAGGTCGAAGGGGATTGGGACGACATCCCGCGATTGGGAATCAACTACAAGACGAGCAAGAACATGAAAATGGACATCCGCCGGCAGAAGAAAGCGGTCGG
>CALBTA010000100.1 GCA_937967755.1 uncultured Planctomycetaceae bacterium
CGACCACCGAGATCTACACTCTTTCCCTACACGACGCTCTTCCGATCTATCGCTGGCGAGCGATATCTCATTGAGCGCCAAACAGATGTGCTCCCGTTACTTGCGCACTTGCGGCACGGCCGCTTCTGTGCCGGCGCTGGCCGCGCTGCTTTCCGATGAGAAGCTTTCGCACATCGCCCGTTATGCACTGGAGCGTATTCCGGGTGCGGAAGCCGGCAAGGCATTGCGCGATGCGTTGGCGAAGGCCGAAGGGCAGCTGAAGATCGGCATGATCGCGTCACTGGCCGCGCGGGGTGACGAAGACTGCGTTGGCGAATTGGCGAAGTCGCTGGCCGATAGCGATCCGGCGATTGCCACCGCGGCGGCCCGCGGGTTGGGCCAGATTCGCACGGCCGAAGCGGCCAAGGCCCTCGAAGGCAAGACCGCCGACGAAGCCCAAGGCGCAGCGGCCGATGCCAGGCTGGCGTGCGCCGAAAGCCTGTTGGCTGGCGGCAGCAAGAAAGAGGCGCTGGCGATTTACAAAAGCCTCTCCGGCAGCGAGCAACCCAAACACGTTCGCCTGGCCGCCACGCGCGGCGTGCTGGCAAGCAATAAGTAACGTGGTTTGCTTGCTAACAACTGTCCATCGAAATCAGGCCGGGCCGAAAGGTTCGGCCTGATTCGTTGCGCTGCTCAATTGAACAGGAGGGAGCAGAGGAAAGTTATTGACGTTCGGAGTGATAGGGGCGGGGAAAGTAATCGTCCTCGTCCTGCGTATCACTTCTTCAAGGCGTAGCGGCAAGCTGCCAGCTTGGCCGCTTGACGGCGTTACCTTTGTTTTCGCATTGCGGCTTGCTTCACTACCGCAGTCATAAACAATCCGAATCAGTCAACAAGCTGGCAGCTTGTGACTACGTTGTTACCTCTACCTCCGTTTCCTCTGTTGTCTTCTGTTAAAAAAGTCAAACCGCTCACCCATCCTCTGGCCCGTATCTGCCGCGGAATTCATCGGCAGGGTATTTTCTCGCGTTTTTAATCATCTTGCCAGCAAACGCCGCGGATAGATCGATGTTCAGTTCGTTCGCCATCGCCAGGGTGTAGCACAGTACGTCGGCCAGCTCTTCGCCGATGGCCGTCATCTTTTCTTCATTGTGGACAACGTCGCGCGAAGCCTCCGTTGTCACCCATTGAAAATGTTCCATCAATTCGGCCGCTTCGATCGCCAACGACATGGCGATGTTCTTAGGCGCGTGAAATTGCTGCCAGTCGCGCTGGTTGACGAACTTTTGCACAGCGTTGCGCAACTCGGCGATGGTGGTCTCTTGATCGTTCATGGGCAGTAGGGCACCGGCAGCCTACCCGTGCTGGGTAGCGGGAATCAAATGGAACCAACTAGGCCGAAAGCCAAGCCGCAAAGGGGTTTTGATTGGTCAGACAATTCTTGGAAAATTCACATACCGAAAGTTGCTATTGCGTTTTGGCGGGATTAGACTGCCACCTGAGCGGCATTCGCCGCCTCTGCTTTCACCATGTCCCTCACTTCTCATATCTGGAGACCCTGATGCGAAATCTGCTCCCCACTCTCACCGTTGGTCCCCTGCTGCTGATGCTGGCCGCAGCCGCTGCGTTTTTCGACAATCGCGCGCTGGCCGACGACAAGGCGCCAGCCGGCGAGGATCCTTCGCCGATCAAGCTGCAAGCCCAAGAGGGTGTCAACGACGCGCTGATCTGGGCGGCGTTGGAAACGCACGGCAAGGTCATTCTGCAAATCGGCGGTAAGGATATCAACCTGAAGAAACATTTTGAACAAGGCGAAAATCCCAACTTCAACGCGCTCAAGGAAGATCTGAAGCCAGGCATCTACAGCTACCGGATTGAGTTTATCCCCAACCGCATTCAGGAAGACCGAGACAACCTGAACGGAATTCTGGACGAGCGCAAGAAGTTGCTGGCGCTGCGCCGGGTCGCCATGGAATCAGGCGACCGCGAAGAGGCCAAGCGGCTGTACGCCGAGTCCAACAAGCTGCGCACGTCGGCGGGCGAGATGATGAAGGAGCACCAGGAGACGGAGTACGAGTTTTACGAAAAGTCAGGGCAGATCGTCGTCGAGAAGAACGGCACGGTAAAAATCTTCAACCTCGAGGCGCACCTGAAGAAGCAACACGAGGAAGACCGCCGCCGCAAAGAGCTAACCCCGCCCGAGCGCGAGAAAGGCGCCGAAACCGAGATCTAAAGAATAGGGTAGGACGGGTTTGTAACCCGTCCATGAATCACGAGATGCGCAGGGTGAAGGCCGGATCGACGATCCGTTCGGCACCAACGGCAACATTTTCAGGAACAGGCAAGCGGTTGTAGCGGAACTCGCAAGAGTTCCGTGGCGGAAGTTTTGGAACTTCCGCTACAGAGCAGAGCGCAAACCTTTTGCCACCCACCACTTTCAACACACGTGAGGAAGCAACCATGAAATCGACTCGACGCATTCACCTGAGCTACATTGTCGCCATTTTGGCCATCCTGTCACTCGGCGCGACTTTTGCGGCGCGGAACATGCTGCAAGTGATTACCTCGCCCGCTGATGTAACTGGCGCGGCTCCCGAAATCAGGTTTTTGGACGATGATGCCGCCGATCAAGACTGGGAGATTGAGACAGATAGTCTGAGTGCGGGCTTCTTTGAAATTTCGCTCAATAACTCAAATCAAGGAACTGGGATGTTCAAGATCCATGAGGATTCTGACGAGGATCTGCTCACGCTCGACGCCAACGGCAACATCGCCATTAACGGCGAGACGGCTGAGACGTTCAACGAAGTGGAAGTTTACGGCAACACCGCCAGCGACACGTTCGCGGCACTTGCGATAACACCGACGCAGAATGGGGCGAGCGCGCGAATGACAGTCAGTACCACCAGCGATGCGTTTCGCATTGGCGTTAATGACGACGGCACTAGTTTCTTGAACCCCTTCTCCATTGACTTGAACGCACCGAACAACGCCCTATCCATTGCCAGCGATGGCGATGTCGGCATCGGCGTCAGCGAGGATAGTGTCGCTGCGGGCGTCGACTTGCACATTGCGGGCGGCGGGGCGGTCTTGCTGGATGCAGCCGGCACGACGGGCGATTGGACAATCGATGCGGGTACTCCCGGGCTGGAATTCGAGAACGGCGGCACCACGGTCGTGCAATTCGACAACGGTGCCCCGGCCGACAGCCTGGTCGTCGCCGGCGATGGTAGTGTTGGCGTAGGTTCTAGTGTGCCCAGTTCGCCCCTACACATTCTCCGCAGCGACGGCACGGCGGCTATGACGGTCGAAGAAACCAGCGGCACAGTGGCTGTGCGTCAGATGATGAACCTACAGAACAACGGTGGCATCCGCTTCTCGCTGGACAACACCGCCGGCAGCCGCTGGGACTTTAACAACGATGCGGGCGGGAACTTCAGCATCTCGGTGGTTGGCACCGGCGGCAGCGAATTCCGCGTCACCCCGGCCGGACAAGTCATCGCCGGACCGGGAGGCCTGGTGCGGTTCAACCTGACCCCCGCGGGCAACCTGATCATCCAAGGTGCGCTGACGCAAGGCTCTGACCGCGACATCAAAGAAAACTTCCAAGCGGTCGATTGCGACGAAATCCTGGCCAAGGTGTCCGAGCTTCCGGTGACGACCTGGAACTATAAGCACGACGAAGACGAAGTCCGCCACATCGGCCCGGTCGCGCAAGACTTCCGCGCCGCCTTCGGCCTGGGGCACGACGACGTTTCAATCACCACGCTCGACACCGACGGCGTCGCGCTGGCTTCGATCAAAGCGCTGAACCAGAAGCTGGAACGCGAAGCCGAGGAAAAGGACGCCAAGATCGCCACGCTGGAAGAGCGCCTGCAAGCGATGGAAAAGGCCATCGAAGCCCTGACTGCCCAGCAGTAGGCTCAAGCGCTTTTCCAAACGAAACCTTCAAGGGTGGACGGCCCCGTCCACCCTTTCTTTTTGCGCTGATTTGGTCAGACAAATTGGCCGTACTGTATGTCCGGCGTGAGTTGAAACTAGAAATCTGCCTAAGTAAACTCACTGTATTCACCACCTTGCCTATTATGAAATAGCCCGAAAGCGGCATTTCGATTTTCGATTCGACATCATTTGAGGAAGCATCACGATGAAAACTCGACGAATTCACATCACGTATTTGGTCGCGATGTTGGCTTTGTTGTCTCTCGGGGCCACGTTCGCCGCCCGGCAGTTGCTGGTCGAAATCGGCCCCACGGCGACGGTTACGGGCGCTTTCCCGAAGATCAAATTGCTCGATACCGACGCTGCCGACGCCGATTGGGAAATCGAGGCCCAAGGTGCCGCGGAACTGGGCGACCACCTTGCCATTTCGCGCGAAGGCTCGGCGGGACGCGGCATCTTCCAAATTCACAGCGAAGCGCACGACAGCATGTTGGTGCTGGATCGAAACGGCAACATCGCCGTCAACGGCGAGGCGGCGCAGGTCGGCAACGAAGTGGAGGTTTTCGGCGGCAGCGGAGTCAGCGACACGTTCGCCGCGGTCGCCGTCACGCCCCAAGCAGGCGGGGCGAGCGCGCGGTTGGGAGCGAACACATCGACGACCGCCGCGGTGATCGAAGTCGACGACAACGGCAACGGCTACCAAACGCCGTTCTGCATCAGCCTGTTCGCGCCCAGCAACGGTTTGAGCATCAGCAACCTGGGGCATGTGGGGATTGGCGTCGATCATTTGAACGTTGACGGCCAAAGCGATCTACACGTGGCCGGAATGGGAAGCATCTTGCTCGACCCGCTAGGGAGCGACGGCAGTTGGCGCTTAAGCCCCAGCGCGTCGACCGGTTTGAGTTTCATCAACAGCAGCGAGCAAGTCGTGCATTTTGCCAACGGCGCGCCGGCCAATACGCTGGTCGCTGACGGGGCGGGCAATCTGGGGCTGGGGACAGCGACGGCCGATGCCGCGCTGCACCTATTCCGTACCGACGGCAGTTCCTCGCTGAAAATGGAAGAAGCCAGCGGCACCACCGGCACGCGGCAGATGATAAACCTGGTCAACAACGGCGGCATCCGGTTCTCGCTGGAGAACAGCGCCACCAGCAACCGCTGGGACTTCAACAACGACGGGGCGGGGAATTTTAGTATCTCGCAAGTCGGCACCGGCGGCAGCGAGTTTCGCATTACCCCGGCCGGGCAAATCATCGCGGGACCGGGCGGAACGGTCAGTTTCACCCTCACCCCCGGCGGCAACGTGACAATTGCCGGCGCGCTGACCGAAGGTTCCGACCGCAACACCAAGGAGAATTTCCAAGTGGTCAATTGCGAAGACGTGTTGGCCAAAGTCGTCGATATGGAGATTACCACTTGGAACTACAAGCACGACCAAGACGAGGTTCGCCACATGGGACCCGTCGCACAAGACTTCAGCCAAGCTTTCGCCCTGGGCGAAAACGACACGACCATCGCCGCGATGGATAAAGATGGCGTGGCATTGGCTTCGATTCAGGCACTGAACAAGAAGCTGGAAGAAAAGCAGGCCAAGATTGAAACTCTGGAGCAGCGCTTGCAGGCGATGGAAGCCGCCGTGCGGGCGCTGTCGGCCGAGCAGTGAGTTTGCAGGGTAACGCAGCAAGAAATCGGGGCGGACCTGCGAGTCCGCCTTTTTTGTTGACCAGTAGTTGATTGCTATTGAGACTTGGCGGCGATAGACTACCGCGATTGGGGGCATCGGCCGCTGCCGTGTCTACCAAGTCTGTTGCTCACCGACGGACGCTCAACCGTGGGTCGGGCTGGTGATCCGTCCATCGATCGCCAACACAACGCAGGGTGTAGAACGGAGCGCCGATCAGCTCTACACAAAAGGAACCTTTGTTCAGAA
>CALBTA010000101.1 GCA_937967755.1 uncultured Planctomycetaceae bacterium
CCGGCAGTCAGCGCTTGCGGTTGTCGCAGCGGTCCTCCGCCGCGGGCTTTGCCGATGGGGCGAGTTGTGAAGCGACCCTGTTCATCGCCCGCGAATAGCAACAAGTCGCCGCGCATCCCCGGAGCGACGTAGTCGACCGCACCGTCGCCTGTCACGTCGGCCAACACGCCGACCTCGAAGGTTCGTTCGCCGAAGGTGCAAAACTCTTCGCCGCGAAACTTGCTTTCCCCTTCATTCCAGAAAACCTGATTGCAACCGCCAGCGACGATCTCACTCAACCCGTCGCCGTTCAGGTCGTGCAACAACAGCGGATGGATTCCCGCGGGCTTGCCCTCTTTCCTTGGGTCATAGATTAGCCACTTCTGAAAGATCGGTTCGCCTTCGCGCGAAAGGATTTTCAGCTCGCTCGCATCGACCGAATCGGCAACGGGCATGCGATCTTCGCCACGTCCGTCTTTCCACGTTACGCCAACCTTCCCTTCGATCGCCAGACGGAGCTTCGTTTCATCGTTGAGAACATGCAAGACAATCGCCACTTGCGAGTGCGCTGGGGCGTCCTCGGTTGCCGGCTCGAAGGCCGCGTGATGCCATTCCGATTGCACCAGGCGGTAGCCGGCTTCGCGCCAGCGGTCGAGCAATTCGCTCCATGCGGAACGGTCGAGCGGCTCCGCCGATGCTTGCGTATCGACGACAACAATATCCAAGTCAAGCCGCGACTCGCTCTCTTTTTCTCCGATAAGAATATCACTGAAGCCCAGTTCTTTGAACACGTGGAATTTGTCACCGCCGGAGCGATCGCATCGCAGCAGAGCATCCCACAATGCAACCAACGCCGCTTCGTATTCTTGTGCGAGCCGCTCCTTCGCCCAAACGGTTTCGTTCCGCTCCTGGCGAAGGCGGGCCAGGTCGTCTGTTTGCTGCACTAGTGAGGGTGTACGCCCCGGCAATTCATCTCCTGGCTCGACGGACAGTACTAGATCCGCTGCCGACGGTACGTCGGGGTCCGACTCTCCTGAGGATTGACCCAACTGACCGTCTGCTCCCTCATCGTTGCTGGCCACGAATTTCCCCAGCGACTGCTCGGCGTTCACCGACGGAGGCTCAACCCGGTCGGTATTGCAGCCAAGCCAAAGTATGAATGTGGTTGCAAGAATCGCCTTGGCAGTGCAGTGCATGACGAACTCCGACATAGCTCTCTGGATTGGCGTTAGAATTTAGGAGGTGAATCCCGCGAAATCTCCAGAATAAACCCGATTGCGGAACTCGCCAACTGTTCCAACCGTTCAGTTTAGATTTCGCGAGCGCTGCTAGATTTTGCTTCTGTCTTGAAAAATCGCGCAGGAAACAGGCGCAAATTCTCATGGACGAGCTGCAGCCGGCAGGGAAAGATTACAATTACACGGAAGGTGAAAGAAGTGGATGTTTAGGCGAAGGGCGGGTTCGAATTAGATCTGGCGAACTGCTATTGTCTGGCGCGATAGCGGCACTATTCGTGTCGGGATGTGGAATGGGTTCCGGGCCTCAATATCCGCATGCCAAATTGGAAGGCGCGGTCACGCTGGATGGAACGCCTGTTGACACCGGCCGCGTCAACTTCATGCCCGCACCCGGCGTGCAGGGGCAGCCAGTTTCGGCCGATATTGCCGCGGGCCGCTATAGCGCGCCGGATGTTCCTTTGGGCAGCGTCACCGTGACGTTCAGCATGACCAAAGAAACCGGCCAGATGATTACCGAAGGCGACCGCGAACCTTACCCCGAGATTGTCAGTATCGTCCCCCCGCACTACGCGCAGGGCATTTCGGTGAACGTGACGGGCGACAACGCAGCGCAAGACTTTGCATTGACGACGTCGGAGGCATCCCCATGAACCATGCCCGAATCGCCCAACGAGGTTTCACCTTGGTGGAATTATTAGTCGTGATCGCCATCATCGGAATTCTAGTTTCGCTGTTGCTGCCGGCGGTGCAATCCGCGCGCGAAGCGGCGCGGCGGATGCAATGTAGCAACAACTTGAAGCAGCTCGGCCTGGCGATGTTGAACTATGAAACGGCGCACAACGGGTTTCCGCCCGCGGCGATTAGCTGGGACACCGCGGAATATACCGGCCGTGGACCGGGCGACTGGTACGACGATCATGGTTGGTACACGCAGATCGGACCTTACATCGAACAGCAAGCCTGGTCCGACAAGATCGATTTCGAGGTTTCCTACAGCCACGCCAATAACGACGCGATGCGGCGGGTCAAACTGGCCCTGCACCGCTGCCCATCTGACATCGATTTGCAGGAAAACGAGTGGCCAAGTGTCACTTGGGCTCGGATTCGCGGGAACTACGTGGTCAATTTCGGCAACACCAATTACGGACAAACCGAAAAGGCCGGCGTTACTTTTGGAGGAGCGCCGTTCACCTACCGGAGGGCGACCGCCATCAGCGAGATCAAAGATGGCACGACCAACACGCTGATGATGGCCGAGATTCTGAAGACACGATCCGAGAGCACCGCCTGGCACGGACCGCTCAGCGATTCGACCACCAGCTTGGGAGGTCAGACTTTCCAGGCCTGGTTGCCGCCCAATTCCAAAGCAGCCGACGACATGGCTCGCCACACCGGCGTTAGCGCCAACGCGTTCACTGGCAACGGCATCCCCGCGCCGAACAACATTGGCGACGCCAGTATGACCAAAGAGCAATCGTTCGCCCCCCGCAGTCACCACTCAGGCGGAGTAGGCGTTGTGCTGTGCGATGGGTCAGTGCATTTCATTAGTGACAGCATCGACCTCACAACGTGGCGCGCCTTGTCCACGGCCAAAGGGGGCGAAGTCATTGATGCATCGGCACTGTAACCGAGACTGCCGTAACTTGCGGCCAATTTTCAAACCCGCTGCTTAGACGGGCGGGTTCTTTGCTTAGAATGGAACTTTGTGACGGATCTGCCTTCTCCGAGGACCCAACACCCATGATCCATCGATTCTTGCTTGTTCTACTCTCCGTCGCGATGACCTCCGCCGCCTCTGCCCGTGAGGCGGAATTGTCGTTGATGTTTCTCGGCGACGACGGGCATCACCAGCCGGCGTTGCGGGCGCGGCAATTGATTCCGGCCATGGCGAAGCGCGGCATCGAGGTGACTTACACCAACGACGTTGCCGACCTGAACGCGAAGGCGCTGGCAGCTTACGACGGGCTGATCGTTTATGCGAACATCGAAAAGATCTCGCCCGAGCAGGAGAAGGCACTGCTCGACTACGTCGCCGCTGGGCATGGGTTTGTTCCGCTCCACTGTGCTTCGTATTGCTTTCTGAACAGCGACAAGTACATCGAACTGGTCGGAGCGCAATTCAAAAGCCACCAGGCCGGCACGTTTCGCGTGGAGAACATCGCGCCGAAGCATCCCATCTTGAAAGGCTTCGGCGGGTTTGAAAGTTGGGACGAGACCTACGTTCACCATCGCCACAACGAGAAAGACCGCACAGTGCTGGAAGTTCGCGCCGAAGGGGATGCGAAAGAACCGTGGACCTGGGTCCGCACGCATGGGCAGGGTCGCGTATTCTATACCGCGTGGGGGCATGACCACCGCACTTGGGGTCACCCTGGCTTTCACAATTTGGTGGAGCGCGGCATCCGCTGGGCGTGCGGAATTGACGATCTGTCCAACGTTCCGGTGTATCGAGAGCGCCCGGCGTTCGTCACGCCGGAAATGACTCCGCCCCGCGAAGACGTGAAGCCGTTTGAATATGTCGACGTCGGCCCGAAGATTCCCAATTACACGGCCGGCGCGCGGTGGGGAACGCAAGAGAAGCCGCGCACGCTGATGCAAAAGCCGCTGCCCGCGGAGGAATCGTTGAAGCACTTCGTCGTCCCGAAAGGGTTCCGCGTCGAACTGTTCGCCGACGAAACCAACTTCGAGGGCAAGCCGATTGCGATGAACTGGGACGAGCGCGGCCGGCTGTGGATTTGCGAAACGGTCGACTACCCCAACGAGCTTCAGCCCGCAGGCAAAGGCCGCGACCGCATCCGCATTTGCGAAGACACCGACGGCGATTGGAAAGCGGATAAATTCACCGTCTTCGCCGACAAGCTGAGCATCCCCACAGCGGTGGCCTTCTATCGCGGCGGGGCGATCGTGCAGGATGGAACGAAGACGCTGTATTTGAAAGACACCAACGGCGACGACAAGGCCGATGTGCGGACTGTGCTGATCAAGGGCTGGGCTTTGGGCGATACGCACGGCGGCGTCAGCAACTTCCGCTATGGACTGGACAACTGGTTCTGGGGGATGCAGGGGTACAACAACTCCGCCCCTGAATACCGTTTAGCGGTCGACGGAACGTCGACTAAAGAATCAGTCGAATCCACTCCGTTCCGGATGGGCTTCTTCCGCTTCAAGCTAGACAACAACGACCCGCCGAATGTGGTCGACCTGGAGTTTATCCGTTCCACCAACAACAACACCTGGGGGTTGGGCTTTAGCGAAGAAGGGCTGGTGTTCGGCTCGACCGCGAACCACAACCCCAGCGTTTACATGCCGATCGCGAACCGCTACTACGAACGGGTTCGCGGTTGGGCACCGCAGGGTTTGGGAACCATCGCCGATACGCACAAGTTCGCCCCCATCACCGACAAGGTGCGGCAGGTTGACCACCACGGCGGCTATACCGCGGGCGCGGGGCATGCGCTGTATACGGCGCGAAGATACCCTCAGCGATATTGGAACCGAACCGCGTTTGTCTGCGGGCCAACGGGTCACCTCGTCGGCACGTTTGTGTTGAATCCCAGCGGTGCCGATTTCAACTCCACCAGCCCGTGCAACTTGCTCGCCAGCGACGACGAATGGTCCGCTCCCATCGCCGCCGAAGTCGGACCCGATGGCAACGTCTGGGTACTCGACTGGTACAACTACATCGTGCAGCACAACCCCACGCCGCAAGGTTTCAGGAACGGAAAAGGGAACGCTTACGAGAGCGATCTGCGTGATAAGAAACATGGAAGGATTTACCGGGTGGTGTACGATGCGACCTTCATGGCAATCCGTATTGACCGGGACAAGCGAAATAGTGTCGGGCTAACGGAAAAAGATGTTCTCGACGCGTTGGCGGGAGCCGGGATCCACACCCGATCCGTTGAGCGAGAAGAAAAAAGAGACCTCATCCGCATTGAGTTGTCGGATGTGCCTGAAGATTTCACTGCCGAAGAATTCGCGGTATTGCCGATCAAACCCGCCCAGGGCGGCGCGGCGGTGCGCATGTCGGATGTGGCTTCCGTGCTGCTGGAACGTTACGAGCCTGATTGCAGGTCGCTGGAGCGTGCCACGCCGGAGCAACTGGCAGCCGCGCTCAGAAGTGACAACATGCTCTGGCGGCTCCACGCGCAGCGGTTGCTGGTTGAGCGGGGGCGGAATGATTTCGAGCAGAAGCTGAAAGACATCGCCTTCGAGAAGGGAACGGACGCGATTGGTCAACGCCCGTCGGTCAATCACGCCCTTTGGACTTTGGCCGGAATCGGCGCGATGGATGATGCCGATTCCGACGCATCGGTACATGCTTCGGTCGCGTTGGAACATTCTGCCGCCGCCGTTCGGCGTGCCGGAGCAGAGACGCTGCCCAACGTTGTCGATACTGCAATCCTGTTGATCGATATGGGCCTGCTTGCCGATGATGATTCCCAGGTGCGAATGGCCGCTCTTTTGAAGATCGCGGACATACCCGCTGATCGCCGCGGCACCATCGGAGGTGCAATCGCACAGGCCATGATTGACCCCGCGAATCACAACGACCGTTGGCTGCTTGACGCAGCGACCAGCGCCGCAGCCGGGCACGATGCCGCCTTCCTGACGGCCGTCGCCCGGCAACCATCGCCGATTCCTTCGCCAGTACTTCAGCGCGTGAAGATCGTCGCCGAACACTTCGCCCGCGGGCGCCCCGAATCGAGTGCGTTGTCCGGCGTCTTGTCTTCGCTCCAAGAAGCAACGGTCGACTCGAACGCCGCGATTCTCGACGGCATGGCCAAGGGTTGGCAGAAGGACCATATTGTCAAGCTCAATGACGAAGATGATCGGGCGATTGCCGAACTGCTGGCGGCACTGCCCGCTCAATCGCAGGCCACGCTGATTCAACTGGCAACTGCCTGGGGCAGCAATTCCGTCGCGAAACATACCGAGACCATCGCGAAAGCCCTGCTGGAAACCGTTGGCGATGACGATAAGCCGGCGGGCGCCCGAATCGCCGCCGCGCAACAACTGATCGAACTGCGCCGAACGGACGCGAAGATCGCCCGTACCGTGCTGCGACAGATCACGCCGCAGGCTTCGCCAGAATTGGCTGAAGGGCTGCTGGAAGCTTGCCAGGGAAGCCGCGCCGAGGGTGTGGGCGATGCGATTGTGGAAGCGATGTCCGGTTGGACGCCGGCCGCTCAGTCAGCGGCAGTTCGCGCGCTGCTTTCCCGCCCGGAACTGACCGAGGCGTTGCTGTCGGGCATCGAGAATCGCCAACTGCAATTGGCCGACCTGTCGCTCGACCAGCAGCAGGCGCTGGCCAACCATCCCGTCCAAGCCGTTGCCGCCCGGGCGAAGAAATTGATTGAAAGCGGGGGAGGCCTACCCAACCCCGATCGGCAAAAAGTGCTGGCCGAGTTGATGCCGCTGACGGAACAGTTAGGCGACGTCGCGATCGGCAAAGAGGTCTTCAAGAAGCAGTGCGCCAAATGCCACACCCATTCCGGCGAGGGCACGCAGATCGGCCCCGACCTGACCGGCATGGCCGTCCACCCCAAGAAGGAACTGCTGGGCCACATCATCGACCCCAGCGCCAGCGTCGAAGGGAATTACCGCACCTACACGATCTACACCTTGGCAGGCCGAGTCCACAACGGCATGCTGGCGGGTGAATCGAAAACGGCCGTCGAACTGGTCGACGCGGAAGCCAAACGGCATACCATCATTCGCGAAGACATCGACGAACTGATCGCGTCGCCCAAGTCGCTGATGCCCGAAGGCTTCGAGAAAGAGATTGCCAACGACGAGATGCGGCACTTGCTGGAATTTTTGACCGCCCGCGGGAAGTACTTGCCGCTTGATCTCAGCAAGGCTGCCACCATCGTCAGCACCAAGGGCATGTTCTATGACGAGAACACTGACCACGAACGTTTAATCTTCCCCGACTGGAAACCAAAGACGTTTGAAGGCGTGCCGTTTGTGCTGGTCGATCCGCAAGGTGACCACAAAGCGAACGTCGTCATGCTGCACGGGCCAAACGGCAAATTCCCGCCGACAATGCCCAAGCGCGTCGCGCTCGCGTGCAATACTTCCGCGAAGGCGATTCACTTTCTGTCAGGTGTCTCGGGTTGGGGCTTTCCGGCTAATCGTGATAAGTCCGTCTCGATGATTGTCAGGCTGCACTACAGCGGCGAAAAGTCGGAGGACCACGAACTGCGCAATGCCGTTCACTTTGCCGATTACATTCGCAAGACCGAGGTGCCCGAGTCGAAGTTGGCGTTCATGCTGCGGCAGCAACAGATTCGCTACCTGGCGGTCTACCCTCAAAAAGCGGAAGCAATCGAGCGCATCGAATTGATCAAAGGACCGGATCGCACGGCACCAGTGGTAATGGCCGTCACGGTCGAAACAAATGACCACTGACCGCCGCAGCCCATTACCGGATGATCTTACCGGCATACTTGTTCTGCACCCGGTCGGTCGCTGGCCGTGGGCCGCGCCACATTTTTAGGTAGTGCCACGGCAGGAACTCGCGGTGCGGGTCTTCCTCTTTGCCCACCGAGGGCAAGTAGATCCACGGCACGGTCGGGTGCTTGTGGTGCGAAAGGTGCCAGTTGTGGTGCAGCCAGATCCAATCGATGGGGGCGAGGAACCACAAGTTACGCGCCCCCAGCAGCACATCGCGCTGCGTGTTGAAGTGATGGACGTACTGCATTGCCGACCAACTGAACCCGAAGCCGAAATAGACAATGGCGTAGTTGATCAGCGGAATCTGAAAGGCCCAAACGATCAGCGCGTGCAGCGCAATCGCCGCCGCGCCTTCGAGGCGGATCATCCACCAGTACCGCGGGTTGAGCGATTCCATCAGCGCCGCCGAAGGGCGGTCGTATTCCCATAATTTCTTACGCAACAGAAACGGCGCGACGACAACCACGACGTTCGCCAACACCACCGAAAGCCAGTAAACACCCGTGATGATGCCGTAAAGCTGTAGCCATTTCAGCACGGGGTACTCGCCTTCGAAGTACAAGTCGAACGCTTCGTCATCGCTGCGGTTGCGCATGTGATGCCCCAAATGCCCCTGCCGAATCAAATGAAACGGGGC
>CALBTA010000102.1 GCA_937967755.1 uncultured Planctomycetaceae bacterium
GCGTCGCCGATTTGGCCACCACCAACTTCGAATTCGTTCTCGGATTCCAGGCCAAGCGAAAGCGGGTTGCTTGCCTGGTGAACATCGCAAACAAGCGATGCCGCGTGAACTTCGTCGCTTGCCATAACGGAATGCGAACTGGTGGCATCGCCTACATGCGGAAGGTGAATTGGCGCGGCGGCGGACAGCAGTGACCTGGCGGTTTCACAGTCGGGCAGCCGGTAAACCGCTTCGCCTGCGCGCAGCGAATGGCAACACGCGATTGCGCATGCGAACAAAAATAATGTATAGGTGACTATGACGCGCATGGCACACTAATGCCGCGGCAAGAGCAGCCGCGCTGCCGGGTGGGCCAAGGCAGCAAGCCGCTCTCGAAGGTGGGAACATCGAGGTAGTTTCACTTATCGGTATCGTGCGGAACGATCTTGGCTTAACGATTGCTGCGATTGTGCAACTCGCACCGCTAGCACCGCCTTGTATCGCTGAGGCAAAGTTTGCGGGTGTCCGCCGAAGCGCTTTGGGACACGGGAAAAGTAACTTCGGCATTTGTGATTGCCCTCACCCTACCCTCTCCCAGCGGGAGAGGGGTTTGGGGACGAAGTTACTCTTCCCGTATTCCTTTGGGCGCTATCCCTGCGGAAATTGCCGGCAATATTCGTACACGGCGATCGCCGTGGCGGTGGCGACATTGAAACTGTGCGGTGGGCCGAAGACTGGAATTTCCACCACAGCGTCGAGCATCGCCAAGATATCCGGCGTCAGCCCGGTTCGCTCGTTGCCAACAACGATGGCCGTCCGCCGCTGGAAGTCAAACTCGCACAAAGTGAATGAGTCAGTCGTCTGTTCCAAGCCGACCAACTGAAAGCCGTCTTCGCGCAGCTTTTTCAACGCCGGCGCAAGCGTGCGATGCTTCTCGACATCGATGCTATCCAGGCAATCGCGGGCGATTTTCGGATCGACCTTCGCGTTGCCGCAAGCGATCAACCGCGTCACGCCGCTGCAACTTAAGGCCCGAACAATACGAGAGAGGTTGACGTTGCTGCGCAATGGGGCGCAGGCGACGACCAATTCACGCGGCCGCGCAAGTTCTGTTGGCGGCTTATGGCGTTGGTGTTGGAAGTCGGGCATGCAAGAACACAAGTGAGCGGCGCGGCGCTAGCCGCCGGTGTTGGAGCACGTGCGACAAACCGGCGGCTAGCGCCGTGCCGCTCAATCCATCCAACCCTCACCGACGATCCGAATCGACATGCGTATAGGTCAACTCGAAGTCGTTGACGCGGATGCTGTTGTCGTGCTCGGGCGCTGCGGCGAAGATCATCGCCAGCATTTCGTGTACGCGCTGCGGCATGATGCGATAGAAATTGTGCTTCCCGTCGCGGCGAGCTTGAATTAGCCCGGCTCCGCGCAGCAGCGCCAGGTGGTGGCTAACCGCAGGCTGGCTTTGCTGCAGCAATTCGCACAGGGTTCGCACGTTGATCTCTTCCTCGTTCATCAGGAAGTAAAGAATGCGCAGGCGGGTCTCGTCCGAAAGCAACTTAAAAAGCTGAACGAGATCGTGCGCCAACTGGTCATCTAAATGGTCAGCATTAGCCACGGTATCCTTCCCTTGTCGGCTATGGGTGTTGGGCTTGCCGTTTGGTCGCGAGTTCGATTTCGGGGTGACTGCGGTAACCATCTGTTCCTCGATGGGGTTGTGCGGTTGAGAAGTGGTTGGGGGCATTTGAATGACTCCTGGCGCGATCGCGCCGTGATTGATTCCGCCCGAGTGTTCGGCAGCAGCACAAACACCGTCAGTGCGCATGAGGGCACAACGGTTACTGCACCTTCTGCCTGAATGAATTGTCTTGGAGAGGAGATTTCTTCTAGTTGCCCCGCCGCCTAGCTGGCCACGAACGTGCCAAATGCACTTTGCTAAACAGGGAGCGGTCTTCTCTTGCCAATGTTCCTGCGGCCATTGTAGCGTGTCGGCCAGCAAAGTGGAAATAGTCTAAGGCGACAATTTAGGGAAAATCCTGCAAGTTTTTGGATTGTGAAAAATGCGATGCAAAATTCTTGACGATTGAATGCAGCCGAATCGATTCTTTCCTGCACTGTTTCTACCGACATTCAACGCATTTTGTGTGCTAGACACTTTGGGCCCCGGTTCACTGGTTGCCGTGAGCACCGGGGCGTCTTAACATTTTGGCAATCACCAGCACTTTGGCTCCGTTCTCCATCTCGCCCACTGTCTCATGGCCGGTTTCCGCCGTTTTTTCCCCTATGTGATGCTGCTGCTGATTCTGGCGGCCGTGGGCTGGGCCGTGTCGTTTGGCACGTTGCCGCCCGCTGAGTTTACGTTCATCAACGGGGCGGAAATCCAAAGCGTCGACCCGGCGATTGTCACCGGGCAGCCGGAAGGGCGGATCATTAACGGCATCCTTGAAGGGCTTTATCGCCCGATGCCCGATGTCGACGAACCGAATAACCTTCGGCCCGCGCCAGCAGCCGCGGAATCTTGTGAGATATCGGAAGACGGAAAAACATACACGTTCACGATGCGGCCGACCGCCCGGTGGACTAACGGCGATCGGGTGAAGTCTTACGATTTCCTCTGGAGTTGGCGGCGGTTCCTGCACCCTGAAACGGCCAGCCAATACTCCTACCAGTTGCACTACGTGCAAGGTGCGGCCAAGTACAATCAAGCGGAAGTTGAAATCGGCGACCGCGTGGAGGTGGAAATCGCCGATCGGCCCGATCCGAACCAACTCTTTCCCAGGGGTACGATCAAGTCGGGCATTCTAACCGCCATCGACAAACCGCCGGAGCCGAATTTTGGCGAGGACGTTTCCAAAGAAGAACGCAGCGAAGCAACCAGCGAGTGGAAGCGGCGCTGGGTCTACCACGTCGACGTAAAACCACAGCAAGCCAACGGCGACGAGGTACTTCCACAGTGGGAAGCCGACGGTAAGTCGCAGCGTTTCACGAAAAGCAAAGAGAACGCCGACCCGGATGTGACCCGCTGCCGGCACGTGCTATACCACTTTAACGAAGTTGGCATTGCTGCGCCCGACGATGATTCGCTGATCGTCACGCTGAACGACCGAACGCCTTACTTCCTCGACTTGGTGGCGTTCTACCCGCTGTATCCGGTCAACAAGAAATGCGTGGAAGAGCATGGCGTCCCGAAGTGGACGAAGCCCGCAAACATCGTCACCAACGGCCCCTTTAGGCTGAAGTTCCGCCGCATTCGAGATCGCATTCGTTTGGAAAAAAACCCTGAATACTGGGACGCCGACAACGTGGATCTTCAGACCGTCGATGCCTTGGCGGTTGAATCGGAAGTGACGCAGCTCAACATGTACATGAACGGGCAAACCGATTGGGCGACGACCGTTCCTAACGCGATGCTGTCTGAACTGAAAGAGCGCGACGACTTTTACAGCGATGCCCAATTGGCGACCTACTTTTACCGCATCAACGTCAGCGAAGACCGGGCACCACTGAATGACCCGCGCGTTCGCGAAGCGTTGAACATGGCGATGAACAAGGCCATCATCACCGAATATGTCACCCGCGGCGGCCAGTTTCCTGCCCGCAGTTTCGTCCCGCCGGGGCTGCCGGGATATGAGAACTCGCTCTGCGGAGAGTACGACTTGGAGCGGGCGAAGGAGTTGCTCGCCGAAGCGGGTTACCTCGGCTGCAACGGTATTCGCAAGCTGGAAGTTCTGTACAACAC